>DPVV01000506.1:3447-8391 GCA_003526525.1 Lachnoclostridium phytofermentans
ATTGCCAGATGGTGCGGTGAGAAAAGGTAGCCAGCCACCTGCAAAAGAAATACAAAAGAACCTAAATCAACTAAAGAGTACTTTTGAATATTTAAATTGTAACTTAACATTATATCAATTAATTTCTTCCACGAAAGAGTGGACAGAAGATATAGAGGGGAAATAATCGAAAATGAAATTAATCTATCGTATACTAATTTTGCTTGCGATTTTCCTAGGATCTCTTACTTATTTTGGGATGAATATGGAGGAGCAGATTTTTCATTTGGAAACCAAAACAATGGAAATGGAAAATGCAACACTTCCGTATGTTACTTTATTTACGGAGGGACAGGAGATAAATTTATTACATGGCTATTGTTCTGGTCTTGATGTATTAACTGTTCGAGAGTCCATCACACCGATTTCTTCTTCACAAGAACTTGCTGTTTTAATTACTGAAAAAGAAAATTTAGTAAAGAAATTGAAATATGAAGTGATCTCTGTGGAGGATGGAACTACTTTAGAAGAAGGCTCTTGTTTGGTATTTGATAAAGAGCAAGATTATAAAGTTGCTCGTATAAAGTTTAAAGAAACATTAAATAAAGACACAGAATATGTTCTCCGAATCACGTTAATTACAGATCAGTCAAAACGTATTTACTATTACACGAGAATCAAAGTAATGGATAATTTTTATTTAAAGGAAAAACTTTCGTTTGTGTCAGAGTTTCATAATTCTACCTTTGAGAAAGATAATGCTGACAATATCGGTAAGTATTTGGAAACAAAGCGTGGATTAGAGGAAAATAACTTTGCAAAGGTAAATATCAACAGTAGTTTGGATATGGTTACTTATGGTGACTTAAATCCAGAGCTGGTTCATATGCAAGTGCCAACGATTACAGAGATAGCGAAAGATACAGCTTCTGTTATGCTTCGATTTATTGTGAGTGTGAAGACGGGTAGTGGGTTGGAATATTATACAGTGGAAGAAAATTATCGTTTCCAATACACCTCAAATCGTACGTATTTATACAATTACGACAGGGAAATGGAAGCTATCTTTGACGTAGATCGAACAAGCCTTGCAAAGAGTGAGTTTAAATTAGGAATAACCAATCATCCTGAGGTCGAAGTGATAGCAAACAAGGATAACTCCATTATCTCTTTTGTTCGCGGACGTGAACTATGGTCTTATAGTTTGGCGGAAAATACCATGGTAAAAGTATTTTCTTTTTATCAGAACCAGACAGATTTTGTTCGAGATACATTTGACCAACATGATATCAAGATTTTAAGGATGGACGATGATGGGAATCTAGATTTTCTAGTGTATGGTTACATGAACCGAGGAGAATATGAAGGAAGAGTTGGGCTTATCTTATATTCCTACGACAAGACCGTAGGGCGCATCGAAGAACAGATATATATTCCGATTAATACTACTTATAACATCCTAAAAGAAGAGATAGGTAGTCTTTGTTATCGAAATGATTTTGATGTATTTTATCTTCATATTTTTGATACAATTTATTCTTATAACTTGACTACAGAAACACTAAAAACAATAGCTACCAATGTACCAAAAAAGAAATTATATTTTTCTTACACAAATAAATTTATCGTTTATCAGGAAGATAAGAGTACTGAAGTAAATAAGATTCATATCTTAGACCTTGAAAGTGGTGCATCCAATGTAATAACAACCGGAAATGGTGAGAATCTAAAGTTATTAGGATTAATCGATAATAATATTATCTACGGAAAATTTAAAAATTCAGACATTACAGTACATGAAGATGGTACGGTTTTAGAGCCAATGTATGAAGTCTTAATCGTAGATAGCATGGGAACTGTGAAAAAACAGTATACGAAAGAGGGCTACTATGTTATCGATGCATATGCGCACGATAATGTGGTGGAACTTACAAGAGTAGAAAAAGATAATTCGGTTGGAGTTGGTTATCGTTCTAGCGAGCCAGACTATATCTTAAATCAGCTTACTACCACCAATAATACCGTTACAGTTACAAAGCGTGTAACAGACAGTATGTTAACGGAATATTATATTTCTCTTGGTAGCGATTATGTTATGGAAAAGTTACCAGAGACAAAGAAAACAGTAAATACCATTATCACCGAGGATACAACAGTTCGTGTCAGTCGTCCAGAAGATTATCGCTCTTACTATATTGCGTACTCTTATGGTAAAATCATTGAATTTACCAGTGATGCTGGAAAAGCCATACAAGTTGCAGATGAACAGGTGGGAATTGTTATGAACCATCTTGGGCAAGTAATCTGGCAAAGAGGAGCGAAGCCAAGCAAGGCACAGATAACAAATGTATCCCAATTTACGAAAGAGAGTGGCCTTACCAGTCTGCAGGCGTGTATGAAAATGTTGCTTCAGTATAAAAATGTTGATGTAAATACTGCAAATTATAATAAAAATGAGCAGACAGCCGTTGAGTATTTGAAGGCGCAGATGAAAGCAACACCAGTAGAACTACGTGGTATTACGTTAGATGAAGCTCTTTATTTTGTAGGAAAGCAAAGACCTGTCATTGCTTTTAAAAATTTAGAGGAAGCAGTAGTAATAACAGGATATGACAACACTTCTGTCACAGTGTTAGACCCATCCACAAGGGGAGAAAAACGATGGACTCTAAAACAGGCGGAAGAAACTTTTGAAAGTGCAAACAGTATATTTATTACTTATGTTGAGTAAAATGGAGGAGAATTGTAATGAAACTTTTAACAGCGGCGATACCGTGTTATAATTCAGCAGCATATATGAGAAAGGCGATAGAGTCTATATTAGTTGGTGGTGATGATGTTGAAATCATTATTGTAAATGATGGCTCCAAAGATGAGACTGCTGAGATTGCAAGTGAATACGAAAAGCGTTATCCTACAATTGTGAAAGCAGTAAATCAAGAAAATGGAGGGCACGGTTCTGCTGTAAACACCGGTTTAAAAAATGCAACTGGGATGTATTATAAGGTTGTTGATAGTGACGACTGGCTTGAAGAGGAAGCATTATTAAAGGTATTGAAGGTTTTAAAAGAAATGGTGGCTGAGGGCCGGTATGTGGACATGTTTATTGCAAATTATGTTTACGAAAAGGTTCACGAAAATAAACAAAAGGTCATAGATTATACTACTGCGCTTCCTCAGCATAAAGTGTTTACTTGGGATGATGTTGGACAGTTTCAGCAAGGAAAATACATGTTAATGCATTCTGTAATCTATCGAACTGAACTACTTAGAGAGTGCAAGTTAGAGTTACCGAAACACACTTTTTATGTAGATAATATATTCGTTTATCAACCACTTCGTTATGTAAATACTATGTATTATATGAATGTTGACCTTTATCGATACTTTATAGGAAGAGATGATCAATCGGTTACCGAGGCTAATATGATAAAACGTATTGACCAACAGCTTAGAGTAAATAAGATAATGATTGATTCCGCAGATGTAATGTCAATCGAGAATAAAAAACTTCAAAGGTATATGATTAAGTTTTTAGGAATCATTATGACAGTATCTTCGGTGTATCTAATTAAAGAAGGATCTGAAGAGAGCCTCAAAAAAAGAGATGATTTATGGAAATATCTAGAGGATAAGGATAGCGAACTTTGTAAGAAGGTTAGTTCGGGAATTTTAGGTACAACCATGAAGTTTAAAACGAAAGCAGGGCATAGTATCGTTAAAATGGGTTATTCTATTTCTAAGAAAATTTTTAAGTTTGGATAAAAAAATGGTGTTGTTAAGGGTACTAATACCTTAACAACACCTCTGTTACTATCATATAATAGTTTGTTAACTTTTATCAAATTGTTGATTTTATACGCTCTTTTTTCTTTTCAAAAATTTTCGCATAATCTGGAACGTATACCAAAAGATACATGACACTCGATAATAAACTTGCGCTAATAACGTCAAATACGGAGTGTTGTTTTAAAAATACGGTAGACATACAGATTAATATGGAGAGAATTACGGTAGGAATTGTGATATAGCGTTTATCCTTAAGGGAATCGGTATGGAATACTGCAATGCAAACTCCAATTGAGTTGAAGGCATGTATACTTGGGCAAACATTTGTACAAGTATCAGTCCGGTAAAGGTTACGAACAATATCGATTAAGATATTGCCACGACCTATGGTAGCTAAATCTGGACGTAGGTCCTGCCCGTTTGGCCAAATGGTATATATTAATAAGCATACAGTCATACCAATAAATAAAAAAGCAGTGGAACGATAATATTCTTTTTTGTCCACAAAAAATAAGTAGCCAACAACTAAAGCGATGAAGCCAAACCACATATAATAAGGAATAACGAATAATTCATTAAATGGAATGTAATCATCAAGTTTAATATGAACGGAATGATAGGTTACAGTAATTGTTTTTTCTAGATAAATGAACCATGGAGCATAGATAAAGAAATAAAGTAATACCCATGCATGTTTGTATTTTTTTATGAATGTATTCAAGTGAACACGACCTTTCTTGAATGGGACTATATACTATCGTTTTCGTAAATCGTTGTGATTATAACATATTTCTATTATTGTAACAATAGATTTCTTAATATTGTATTGAGTAACATTATGAAAAAATTCTTAAATCTGTCAACAAATTATTAAAATAGAAAAAGGAGAATCTATGAAACGAGTATTTTTAATTGTCTTAGACAGTGTTGGTATTGGCGAAATGCCAGATGCAGCGAATTATAAAGATGAAGGTAGCAATACCCTAAAAGCAGCCGCTAAAAGTGAATTTTTTTCAACCCCAAATTTAGAAAAGTTAGGACTTTTTCATATGGATGGGTTAACTGATATGGCTAATAGTAAAGTGGTACCTCAAGCTACTTATGGAAGAATGACAGAAGCGTCGAAAGGAAAAGACACAACCATCGGACATTGGGAAATTTCAGGAATTATTTCTG
>DPVV01000181.1 GCA_003526525.1 Lachnoclostridium phytofermentans
GACATCTTCTGTAAGGTTATATTAATGATTAATAAATTATTTTCCCTCTAAAACCTCTAAGCTAGCTTTTTTAAATAGACGCTCATAATTTGGAACATATATAATAAAATACATGATAATTGAGAGCCCTATCGCAAAAAATACATCAATAATGGAATGTTGCTTAACAAAAACTGTTGACATGCAGATTAACGTACTTAAAATAATTGACGCAGTAACAATAAGTTTAGACTTCCCAAGTCGTCTGCTTTTTATGATCGATATTGTTAACCCTATGGAATTAAAACAATGAATGCTAGGACAAACATTCGTTCCCGGGTCTACACTATAAATTAAACGAGTCATATCAATCATAAAATTACTTCGTCCTAGGGAATCCAAGTCATGTTGAAAATTTATTCCTGTTGGATATATCGTATATGCAATCAGGCAGATTGTCATACCAATAAATAAAAATCCAGTACAACGATAAAAATCTTCTTTGGAAGTAAAGAAAAAATATGCAATGACAACTGGTACATAAGGAAACCATATGTAATATGGAATAATGAACCACTCAATAAATGGAATCTTGTCATCTAGACTTGATTTAACTAAATGATAAGAATCAGCACTTGCTTTACTTAAATAGAAAAACCATATTAAATAAATAAACACATAAAGTAATACCCAGGCGTGATTATACTTCTTAAATAATTGTTTCATTTTTATGTCCCTTTCTAGGTTACAAATAATTCGCCATATTTTTCTAATATTTTGAAACCTCTAAGTTAATATTTTATCACAGTCTAGTTAATGAAACAACTAAATAAGTCTTAAACATACCCTAAGAATACATTAAAATTTTCTTAATTTATGGATTGCATATTTTTTCAATGTGATGTATATTTATAAATATTGAGATAATTTTTATGCATTGTTACACATTCTAAAGTGCGTAACTAATTGATTAAGGAGGATATTTTGATGAAAGAAAAAGTTATTTTAGCATATTCCGGTGGTCTTGATACTACAGCTATCATTCCATGGTTAAAAGAAAATTATGATTATGATGTGGTTTGCTGTTGTATCGATGTTGGACAGGGAAATGAATTAGACGGTTTAGAAGAAAGAGCAAAGTTATCCGGTGCAACAAAATTATACATTGAGCACGTAACCGATGAATTCGTGGATGAATACGTAATACCATGTGTAAAGGCTGGTGCTGTTTATGAAAATAAATACCTGCTTGGTACTTCTATGGCCAGGCCAGTCATTGCAAAAAAATTAGTAGAAGTTGCAAGAAAAGAAAAGGCTGTTGCTATATGCCATGGTGCTACTGGAAAAGGAAATGACCAAGTTCGCTTTGAATTAGGTATTAAAGCACTTGCTCCAGACTTAAAGATAATTGCTCCATGGAGATGTAACGACACCTGGAAGATGCAATCCAGAGAAGATGAAATCGAATATTGCAAAGCACATGGAATCGATTTACCATTTGATGCAAGCCATAGCTATAGTCGTGACCGTAACTTATGGCATATTAGCCATGAAGGTCTAGAGTTAGAGGACCCTGCAAATGCACCAAACTATGACCATTTACTTGTACTTGGTGTATCACCAGAAAAGGCACCAAATGAAGCTGAAAACTTAAGTTTGACATTTGAAAAAGGAATTCCGGTTGCTCTTAATGGTAAGTCAATGAAAGCTTCTGCGATTATCGAAGAATTAAACGTACTTGGTGGCAAGCATGGTATTGGTATTATTGATATCGTGGAAAACCGCGTAGTTGGTATGAAGTCTCGTGGTGTGTATGAAACTCCAGGTGGAACAATTTTAATGGAAGCTCATACTCAGCTCGAAGAATTAATCTTAGATCGTGCTACACTATCTTGTAAAAAAGAAATCGGAAATAAATTCGCTGATGTTGTCTATGAAGGTAAATGGTTTACTCCTCTTCGTGAAGCTCTTCAAGCTTTCGTTGAAGTAACTCAAGAATATGTGACAGGTGAAGTTAAATTAAAGCTTTACAAAGGTAATATTATTAAGCAAGGTACCACCTCCCCATATTCTCTATATAATGAAAGTATTGCATCTTTCACTACCGGTGAATTATATAATCATCATGATGCAGAAGGATTTATCAATCTCTTTGGACTTTCTTTAAAGGTTCGTGCTATGAAGATGGCTGAAGTAGAAAAGAATAAATAATGAAAACTAGAGATAATTGTTGCTTTCTGTGTTAATCTTTTGTAGCACTCCTTTGTCATAAGCAACCGTATTTTTTCAAAGACATATAATTATTTATACACTCAAATAGCCCCGATAGATTTAATTTCTAAATCTATCGGGGCTTACATGTTCAACGCTTCTATACTCAGTATTAACTTTTAATACTCCTCCCAATTCGTAAACAATTTTTAATCATTAATAAATTTAAACCTTTTTATCTATGACCTTAGTATTCTTTTACAGCATGCAATTTCTATTAATAAATATTACTCACGTAATCTTATTATACTATTCAATGTAATCTTTTTCGTTGTCCTCACTGTTTTCTTTTTGAATATTCTCCATATTTTGTTTTAGACTTTCCTCAATGTTATCTTTTTTGTTTTTTTCTGTATTATTCTCTTTAC
>DPVV01000249.1:0-2451 GCA_003526525.1 Lachnoclostridium phytofermentans
TAACCTTCTAATTCTTCAAATTTTGGTATAGCATATACAGGAAGCTTACTACTATGACCTGCATTAACATAATAGGAATATTCATCCTTTAAATACTCAAAGAGGGACTCATCACATCGACTAATCTCCTCTAATACCTGACTTAGTTCCCTGATATAGTAGCAAAGGGAATAAATTATAACACCTTGATAATCTTTATTGAACGCAAAAATTTCATGAAGGGAATCCACTCCACTTACCGGGAAAGGATAAATAACCGCGTCCTCTGATGCTACATAATTACTTAAATATCTACCTAAAAATAAATCATGAATGCCAAACATACACCCCTGCGTCAGGACAATGCGGCTCCCATGATTAATCGCAGTTATTCGACCTTTTAGCACCATGCATATGTAAGTTACTTCCTCTTGTTCTTGGAAAATAACGGTGTTTTTTAATAATTGATTGACCGTATTTGGTTTTAATAACAAATGCTGCGCCTCCTTGCTTTCGTGTAATTATAACCCTGCCCATCCTTGATTTATAATTTGTCTCTCAAACCCCAAAACCAAGATGTTCCACTCATCTATTATAATCGAATTTAGTATAATGGGAAAGTATATTTTCTCTTTTTATCGAAAATCGGAAAATAGAAACAAAAAAACCGATATAAAAAGTAGGCTATACTTCTTCTATATCGGCATATTTTTTATTAATGTATATGGATAATTAGTCATGTATTTATTAATCCGTGCGCCTTGCTTCGAATAATTACCACAAACGTTACCTTTACAGTTAACTCGGTCCAGGCACCCTCACGGCACACGAAAGGTTTTGCTTAGTGCTGCTGCATTCCTGCCCTGACACGGTTCACAAATTTTCATTGCGTAAGACCCAAACGTCAACATCACTTATAAAGGGCAGCTATGCAATAAGTTATCCTAGGCAAGACATCACCCCTGCTGTAGCGGATTGCAGGTACAGGGCACCGCTATCTCCCCGGCTGCACGGAAACTTTATAACAATAAAAAGACCAGTGGTCTCATTGCTACCTTATAAGCAGTATCCACAGTTGGATACTATTCATACACCAGACACAAAACGTAAGCTTTGTGTGAGGTAAGGTTTAGTATACTTTGTTTTTTCTTACTTGTCAATAGTTATCCCTATGAAGTAAACTTTCAAATTATGGCTATTTCTATTATGAATGCAAAAAATTTAAGTAATTGTCTCAAGGGATATCCCACTAGAAATAACACAAAATAAAAACCTTAGACTAATTCTCAGTAGCTAAATACGCAGCCCTTGCTTCCTCTTCCGTGTCTTTATATAAATCTTGATACAAGCGAACTATATTTTCTTCCCAGTTAGGAAGAATAGGATAAGTAATACCATTATACTCAGAAGGATCCTCAAACAATCCATTATAAGGGAAACGTTCTGAATTTAAGGTTGTTATTCCATCCTCAACAATAAATTCTATTGTATTTGATATTTGCCCACTATTAACATTTGACTTTACATAAGAAAGACATTTTGATGTGATAGATAATAAGTCAAATATATTTTTCTTTTTATATTTATCAAATATAGCAGTTAGTAAACGACGCTGTCTTAAGGTTCTTCCATAATCGTCATTCACTCCACCTAAAGTTTCAACCTTTCTAACTCTGGAATAGCCGAGTGCTTGGTTACCGTTAAGATGATTCATTCCAGCTTTTACAGTACGATTGGCAGGATTTGAAATATAATTTTTTACATTTAAATAAGCAGCTTCTTTTGCTCCCAGCTCTATATCAACTCCACCTAATTCATCAACAACTTTCTCAAATGCCTCAAAGTTTACATAAGCATAACCGTCTATTTTAATACGATAATTTTCCTCAATTACACTGATGAGTGAATTCATTCCTCCGGCTGCATAATAGGCGTTTAATTTTTTAGCTCGATTCTCACGTTCAATATACGTATCACGAAGTAATGACACTAGTGTAATTTCCTTGCTATTTTTATTAATTGAAGCGATTATTATACTGTCTGTATTCCTATTTCCTCTGATTTCTTCAATTCCAACTAAAAGAAAGTTCTCTACACCCTCTTCAATTCTTGGTACAATATTTTTATCCGATCCTTCTGTAATCTCTGACTCTGGAAAGAGATCAACCAGATCATCGGGATTCACATCATCTTCTGGGTAAGGCGTTACTAATGGTTGAAGAACTTCTGGTGAAGTGTCCATAGCATCATGCAGAAATAAGCCAGCTAAATTATAAAAAATTCCTCGTCCTGACCGAGTTCCAACGGCAAAAGATACGATTCCTATACAAACAATTACCAAGGAACCTACTAAAAAACGACGGTATTTTTTCTTCCATTTGAAATAAATTGAATCTTCTCCGGATATGTCATTTGGTTCTTCCTCTAATAAACCATTTGGCCCTTCCTTCAATAAGTCATTTGATCCTTCTT
>DPVV01000249.1:2714-19068 GCA_003526525.1 Lachnoclostridium phytofermentans
TCCTCCGATAAGTCATTTGATTCTTCAGTTTTCTTATGATTAAAAACCCAATTCTTCATAACTTAATCCTCCGTTAGATTTGTTGGAATTTAGATATTCCCTTAGACCTTATATCACTAACTTTTGTATCATACCCATATTCTTTTTATTATAAACATTAATTTATTACCAGAATGTGTCAAATGAATGTTTAAAATCTTATAAATTTATTACAGATGCAAATCACTATGTATTCTATACTTATCTCTCTGTTTATCTCGCAATTGTTTCTATCTCTTCCTCCAAAGAACACGGATTGCTTCACTTACTTCTACCCATTTATTTACGTGGATTGAATTGCGCCCATGCAGGCGCACGGTTATATAGCCTTGTACTTCTGCAGCAAAATGCTATAATGATAGAGATGTTCCTCTGTAATTTACATGGATTTTTATAATTCAGGTAGATTTCATAATCCATACATCCTATGTAAAATAAGCATAAATTCTAGTTGCTATAAGGAGACTAAAAAAATGGATGAGAAAATAAAATATATGAAAGCTGCGATAGCTCAGGCAAAAAAGGCCGCCTTAATTGGGGAAGTACCAATTGGTTGTGTTATCGTTTATAATAATAAAATTATTGCTCGAGGTTATAACAAGAGAAATACAAAAAAAACCACGCTCGCTCACGCTGAGATACTTGCAATAGAGAAAGCCTCAAAATATCTTAACGATTGGCGTTTGGAAGGTTGTACAATGTACGTAACTCTAGAACCTTGTCAAATGTGCTCTGGTGCTATTGTTCAATCACGAATGGATCGTGTTGTTATCGGTTCTATGAATCCGAAGGCTGGTTGTGCCGGTTCCATTCTTAACTTATTACAAATGGAGCAATTTAATCATCAGGTAGAACTAGAAACAGGTGTTATGCAAGAGGAATGTACGAAACTATTGCAAGACTTTTTTGTCCTACTTCGTGAACAAAAAAAGAAGGAAAAGGAAAGGAGATTACTATGAAAATCAGCGGCTTACAAAAACTAACGCTTTTAGATTACCCCGGACATCTTGCCTGTACGATATTTACTATGGGCTGTAATTTTCAATGCCCATTTTGCCAAAATGCCTCTCTTGTCATTTCTCCTAAAGAAACTCCACAATATAGTGAAGAAGAGATTCTAAATTTTCTATCCTCTCGTAAACATATATTAGAAGGAATCTGTATCTCTGGAGGCGAACCAACGTTGCAATCAGACCTTATTGACTTTATTCGCAAAGTAAAATCAATGGGGTATTTCGTAAAGTTAGACACGAATGGTACTTATCCAAAGCTCATACGTCAACTAATCGAAGAACATACCATCGATATGGTAGCAATGGATATTAAAAATAGCAAAGAAAGCTATGCAAAAACTTGCGGAATTGAAACTCTTAACATGAATATCATAGAAGAATCAGTGAATCTTCTAAAAGAAGGATTGATACCTTATGAGTTTCGAACTACTGTTGTAAAAGAACTACATACCAAAAAAGATTTTGAGGAAATTGGTAAGTGGCTTGAAGGGCCATCCCCTTATTATCTACAAGCGTTTGTTGACTCCGGTGACTTAATCGGTACTAATCTTACCGGCTATAATAAACAGGAACTGACTGAATTACTTGAGATAGCAAGACTCTATCTACCTAATGCATCCTTACGCGGGATTGAAGTGTGAAAGAAACCTTCGATTTCTTTCGCACAGAAGTTTGTGCCTGCGTCGTCCTCGGCACAAACTTCCGGTTTTCTGAATAGGAATGTTTTCAAGTATATTTTTGTTTCAAGGAGGCGTTTTTTGGACTCAATATATTATACCGAGCATCTTGTATTAAAAAATCTAGATCCAAGTTGGGCTCCATCTGTTCTCAATTTTTATCTAATTAACCGTTCTCATTTTGAACCTTGGGAGCCACTTCGACCTAATAATTTTTATACCTCTAATCACCAGCGTTTCGTTCTCGCTGCAGAGCAACAATTATTCTTAAATAACCAGGCCGTTCGATATTATCTATTTGAAAAAAGTAATACTCATAAGATTATTGGTTCTGTAAACTTTTATAACATACACAAAAACCCTGATAATTCCTGCAAGATAGGCTATAAATTAGCCTCCTCCAAGCTACATAAAGGCTATGCGACAGAAGCTATATCCTTTCTAATACCAAGAATCTTTCATGATTATAATCTATATCGAATAGAAGCGGACATCATGAAAAATAACCTCCCCTCCATTCATCTCATTGAGAAATTGAACTTTCATCTAGAAGGAATTACACGAGGAGGTTTCGAGATCTGTGGAAAGAGAGAAGACCATCTCAAATATTCACTAATTTATACCGATATTTAATGAAGCCAAGTTCATCATTTACTTATTTGCAATGAATCACAGAGTTTTATAAAATACCATTTATAAACATCAGAATAGGGGGTTCACTTCAAAGTGAACCCCCTATTCTGATAAAAGTAATGTGAAACTTCCAGTCAAAGCGGATATTCGCAATCCGCTTACGCTACTCGCTTATAACTATTCTTTAGATAGTACTAGTATTACTATAATCGATATAGGCATACCAGTATCCGAAATCTCCATCTCTTAATTTACGTCTTCTAGAACATTTGAAATCTTTAAAACCAAACATTCCAGCCATATGTTTCTCCCTTACGTTATAAGCACCTGGTACCATAATCATATAGTAAATTCCTTCTCTTGACATCTTTTTTGCAAAAAGAAGATGACGATAAGTACTAAAGGAATGAAGTAAAAAGCTATTATTACCGAGAACCCAGGCATCCATAGGTAGTGACCCAAGATCTTTTGGTTCAATACGAACACATTCGGTTATTTCTCCGTCATCGAAAGGATACATATGAGGAAAACGATCCATAATGGATCTTGCCGACGGGTGGTCGCACCAGCCTTCCTTCTCGGACATACTGGGTGTAGTATTACAATCATTTACTAACTCATCCGTATCATCAAGTGCCAATTCATCCTCTTCTAGGCAATCCCCTACTTGAGCTGCTTCGATAGAGGATACCATAAATTCTTCCTCTTTGTTTACTTCTTCTCTTTCGTCAATTATCTCCTTCTCTATTTCCTCTACAACCTTTTCTTGCGTTACGCTACCCTCTTCAACTACCGTTTCTTCTTGCACTACATCATCCTTCATTACTGCGGATTTTTCCACGGTGTCTTCTATATTTTCTAAAACATTGTCAAAGGTTATTTCTGTATTATCCAGTACTACTTCAGTATTATCAACTCTTGCTATCGTATCTGTTACTTGCTCTTTTATTTCTAAACCATCCTCTATGACCATATCTTTTTCATTAAATTTTGCTACATTATCTATTTTTAAAGCTTCATTTTCTTGGTCGATTACTTTTTCTAGCTTTTCCTTCTCCTCATTCTTTGTGCTACTTACTAGATTTGAGCTTTCTGGTAGAACCTCAATTACCTTCTCTGTCTTGGTATCCACAATCTCAACAACAGAAGGTTGTTTTTTTGATTCAACCTTTTCATTTTCTTCTCGAGCACTTAAAAGTTTATCCTCAAAAGAGGCTACCTGATGATATGTAATCGGGATATCATCCCATTCTGTAACAAAATAATTATCCTTAGAAAAGCAAACAACGATACCTGTGATCTCGTAGAAACGTACCTTCGTATCCTCTATAACTCCTCTTGGCATCGTAACTCTAGCTTCTACTCCATCTGCCTTCGTGATTGCAGTTCCAGCTATTATGCCTTCTGTCTGATCCCGGTTTCTTTTTACGAAGTATACTCTACACACTCGACCAGCAATTGTTCTAAGGTTACAATTTAGAGAAACCTTACACATTTCATCGCTAGTTTCTATTCTCGCATATCCAGTATTGTTATTTTTTCTTCCCGAATCATATTGATAAAAATACGATACAAAGCGTTTGTAATTGGTCATACTGCACCCCTTTTCTTTTCACTACCGTTCTTGCCCTTTCATCCAGAATATTTATGATGAGCCCGTCTTATCCTAATATATGTGATAACCTATTGTACTATGACAAAAAATATGCTTACTTAAAACAAGTATCACTAACAATGCCCTACCATTGCGTTTATATTACATATAGTGTAAAATGTGTCTAGTTATTAAGAATCTAAGTCATTCTTAGCATAATATAAACCTGGCATTCGCACAAAACGTGCTAGAACGGAGTAGTCAATGAATTTATTAACCATGGAAAATATCAGCAAAAGTTACACCGAACGTATGCTGTTTGATAAGGTAAGTCTAGGAATTAATGAAAATGATAGAATTGGCGTAATTGGTATCAATGGTACCGGTAAATCAACGCTTTTAAAGTTAATTGCTGGAATAGAAGAACCAGATGAAGGTACTATAACCAAAGGTAAGCAAGTAAGAATTGAATATCTGCCTCAAACCCCACAATTCGATGAATCACTTACAATTCTTGAAAACGCGATTGAAGGAAAGACAGCCAAAGAAGAATATCGGAATCTTGCTGGAGAAGCAAAGGCCATGCTGCTAAAGCTTGGTATTGAAGACTGTGATCAAAAAACCACCTATCTTTCTGGTGGTCAGAAGAAACGTATTGCACTTGTTCGTACCTTGCTAACCGAAGCAGACATCTTAGTGCTAGATGAGCCTACGAACCATTTAGATAGTGCTATGACTGAGTGGCTTGAAGATTACTTAAGTAAGTTCCGTGGGGCTTTTATTATGATAACCCATGACCGTTATTTTCTTGACCGTGTTACCAACCGTATTGTGGAATTAGATAAAAGTAAACTTTATTCCTATACCGCTAATTACTCAAAGTTTTTGGAGTTAAAGGCAGAGCGCGAGGATATGGATCTTGCTACAGAAAGAAAGAATAAGAGCCTTTACCGTGTAGAGCTTGAGTGGATGATGCGTGGTGCAAGAGCCCGATCTACCAAACAAAAAGCTCATATTTCACGTTTCGAGGATCTTCGTGATCGTAAGAAAATAGAAGTAGATCAGTCCGTAGAGATGTCTTCTATTGCCTCTCGCTTAGGAAAGAAAACAATAGAGCTTGAAAACATCTGTAAATCTTATGAAGACCGAACTCTAATTAACGATTTTTCCTATATCTTTTTACCGGGAGATTATATTGGAATTGTTGGACCAAATGGCTGTGGAAAATCCACGCTACTTCGTATCTTAACTCAAACAATTGAGCCTGACAGTGGTTCGGTAGTCATGGGGACAACCGTAAAACTAGGATATTTTTCTCAGGAAAATGAATATATGGATGAAAATCAAAAGGTACTAGATTACATCCGTGCAACTGCTGATTTTATTCAAACTACAGACGGAACCATTACAGCATCCCAGATGTGTGAAAAATTCCTCTTTACTGGTTCGATGCAACATCAGTTGATTTCTAAGTTAAGTGGTGGTGAAAAACGTCGTCTCTATCTGTTAAAAATATTAATGGATGCTCCAAATGTTCTTGTTCTAGATGAGCCAACCAACGACTTAGACATTAAAACCCTAACGATTCTAGAAGATTATCTCTCTAGTTTTCAAGGAATTGTAATCACAGTATCCCATGACCGTTATTTTCTTGATAAGATTGCAACTCGTATCTTTGCTTTTGAAGAAAATAGCATAATTCGCCAGTATGAAGGAAATTACTCTGATTATAAGGATACACTGAAAGAACGTTATCCACAATCACAAAGAGAAAATGAGACCTCTATCAACAATAGCAGTAATTCATCCAACTCTTCTGTGGACAATACAAACCAGAAATCATCACGAACTACAGAAAAGAAGTTAAAGTTTAGCTACAATGAACAGAGAGAATTTGATACCATTGAAGCTGATATTGAAGAGCTAGAACAAAAGATATCTAATCTTGATGATGCCATTGCAACTTCTGCCTCTGAGTACTCTAAATTAGATGCTCTCATGAAAGAAAAAGAGGAAGTAGAACTTCAGTTAGAAGAAAAGATGGAACGCTATCTTTATTTACAGGATTTAGCTGATAAAATAAAAGAGCAGAATAGTAAGGGGTAAAGGTTAAAGAAAACGCCTTGAGAACTTCTCTAATCTACATCAAGTCGGTCAGTAAAATGTAAATCATCATATGCACGGAAGAGCACTCCACTCGAACTTTTCCTTATCATGAACAAGAAAAATCCAAGGTAAGCATAAGCTTTCCCTTGGATTTTTCTTTTGTTATGAGTCACCTTATAAGATGCCTTATGAGTTACCTTAGTAAAGCGTACCAATATGAATGATATCACTACACTTTGATAAGGTAATAATTACTCCTACAATTAGGACTCCTTTTCTATATTAAGCCTTGCATTATTTCACATTCCTTAAATTCGTAATCTCTCCCTTTAAAATTTTCACTACCATTTGATTGATTTCATTCGATATTTCATGATTAATCCCATGCCCAACACCATCATAAAATTTGGCATTCATATGATACCGTCTCAGTGCTAACGCCCCTCCCATTTGTTCAAAAGGATCTTCCGTCCCAACCAGATAGAATACTTTATCCCTTATTTTATTTACCTCATCCTCAGAAAAGGACCTCACTTTATGATATTTCATCGCCATATTATTAAAGCCTCTAAGCAGGGAAGTATAGTGTTCCATAATAAGATTATCCTCTGTAAATACGGAATAGTTTGTTCCAGACATTTTCTTTAGCAACTTTTTGACGTTGTTTTTCGTTGGAAATAAAGCCTCTGGTAAGAAAATCTTCATCATCGTCTTCATAGGGCTCCCACTCTCTCCAATTGGAACCGCTGCCGATAAGCATATTGCCTTTTCAACCTTTTCAGGCCTATGTAATGTAAATAGCTGTACTAAATATCCGCCATGAGAAACTCCCATAAAGGACGCCTTCTTTAGCTTTAAACCCTCTAACACTTTATCAATCCATACTACATCATCAAAGTTCTTATAACCCTCTCCTAAAGAACTCTTACCCGGACCACCAAGCGTATCCACAGCATATACTCTGAACTGTTCGCTTAAAGCCTTTGCATTAAAGATCCACATAAGAGCTGAATCATCCCCAACACCATGAAAGAGTACTAATGGTGGTTTCGTTTCATCTCCGCACATGATTATATGTGTGTTACCATAAGTAGTCGGAATGTCTATTTCATCCACCCTAACATTCCACTTTGAAATTAACTTATCATAGGTATTCAAAATATTATTCTGAGCCTTCGAACTACGATAAACCTTCATATACGATACCTCCTTATTTCTCCATAGAAACTATCTTCTCTAAATAAAAATTCCAGACTTTATATTCGATCCCTAATCCCTGAAAACAAAATTGTACAACATCTCTCAATGCCTTTTCCTCATTCTTTGGTGTTTCCTGTGTTCCTAATATGAGCCTTGAATATTCAAATAGATTAGCAACAAAAACTGTCCAAAAACTATTCGCAGCGCTGCTAGGATTCATAATCGGTATTAATTTCTGTTCCATACCTTTTTCTATGATTTTAGTTAACGCTAATCGATGCAGATCAGACTTTAGCGCTCCTTCAATCCGCTGGTTCTTACTAAATACTGCATATGCGTCGAATGGTACTCTCATAAAAAACTGCATCATACGAGGATTTTTCTTATTCGCTCCAAATACAGCGTACACATAGTACATTAGTTGCTCCAATGCATCCATGCTTTCCGTCTTTTCAAGGAGCGAATTAGAAAAGTCCTCTCCTTCCTGAAACATCCATTCAAAAAGTTCTTCAAACAAATCCTTTTTCGTTTTGTAATAGTAATACACCAAACCTTTGGCAAGCCCAGCCTCTGCTGCCACCGTATCCATATCAGTTCCGTAGTATCCCAAACGTACGTATACAGTAAGTGCAGCTTCAAGTATCTGTTTTTTTCGTGTCTCCCTAACTATAGTATTTTGCTCTACTGTTCGCGGCATATCATCACATCCTTCTTTGACTTAATTTTAAGTCAATTATAATATTATAAAATAAACAAGTCAACAAAATAACGATGTCTTGTTTATCACAACACTGTTCATATTAAAACACCCTATATATCTACCGTAATACTCTTACCATACCACATAAAACAATAATTTTTGCTCTATATGAAACCCAAACTCTTCATAGAGATGAAATGCAGCTTCACTTTTTGTACTAACCTGAAGGATGATATCTTTTAGCGGGCTATTTAGCATCTCTAGAAACTTTGCTAACAACAATCTTCCATAACCCTTCCCTTGTTCGGTTTTACTTATCGCAATATCAAAGATAGTATCTGATTTAGTACCAATATAGGCGCTGCATGTACCAATGATCTTTTTATCTAATTTCACTATATATAACTTAAAGTCACTATCTTCTAAACACTCCTCTAGATGCCCTGTAGCAACTTCATCACTCATTGAAAAGATATCTTTTAATGTTTCAAGATAAAATTGTACCTCTTCTTCCTGTGATCGATCCATTGGCTCAACCAAGAATGACACCCTACCCTTTTCCTCATTGCTATGATTATTATTCTCTTCTATCCTTGTTTTGGTTTTAGAAACCTCAGTATCCATAGAGTTGGATATATTTGCGATACTTGCCTGATCGTTGCCTCCTCTTGAAAGACGCATAAAGTATTCCGCATAATGAGGGTAACCAGTTAGGGATGGAACGTCCTCATCACTAAGTAATGATAGATGTTTCAACTCTTCGTATTCTTCCTTAATGCTCTGTATTAGATACTCAGCATATGTTTTCTCATTTTCACTAATATAAACTCTTCCCTCTGCAACAAGTTCTCCGTCACTATCCTCTTCCACGCAGAGCAATACAAAAAAACCTACTACCATTTCCCCTTCATAAAGAAGAGCAAATGGTGGCAAGCCAAATTCTTCATATACCTGTACGCCAGCTACCATATCTTCTGTTACTCTATCTTCACTGTCTAAGGTAAGTAGGTTATAAATCTGTTGCTTATGACGATTTTGTAAACGACATAAGAATTTAACTTTCACAGATATCCTCCAATCCAATGTAAGCACACCTATTTTATTTTTTCATCAATAATATCCGCTAATTTCGCAAACTGTTCTAAAGTAAGTGCTTCTCCACGAATCGTAGCCACAACACCAAGCTCTTCTATTGCCTCACTAATCAATTCTTTTGATAGCGAGATTTCCGGTGAATTATTTAAACCATTTGCTAACGTCTTTCTTCTCTGATTAAAAGAAGCTCGAATTAATCGGAACAGTAAATTTTCATTCTTTACCTTAACTGGTGAGTCCTGATGAAGGGTTAAACGAATCACAGCAGAACCTACATTAGGACGTGGCATAAAGCAGTTAGGTGGTACATTTGCAACAATATATGGATCCGCATAATACTGTACCGCTAATGACAAAGCACCATAATCCTTACTTCCTGGACCAGATTGCATACGGTCTGCAACTTCTTTTTGTACCATAACTGTAATATTATCAATTGGAACATGTGCTTCAAATAAACCCATAATAATTGGAGTTGTTATATAGTAAGGTAGATTTGCAACCACCTTGATTGGCTTACCACCATTCTTCTCGTTCACAATCTGATTAATATCTACTTTTAAGATATCCTCATTAATAATCGTAACATTATCGTAGGAAGATAGTGTATCCTGCTCTAATATTGGTATCAGGTTCTTATCAATCTCTACTGCTACTACTTCTCTTGCATTTTCACATAAATACTGCGTCATTGTACCAATACCTGGTCCAATTTCAAGTACTAGATCATCCTTTGTGATCTCAGCGGAACGAATAATTTTCTCCAGTACATGAGTATCAATTAAGAAGTTCTGTCCAAACTTTTTTTGAAATATGAAACGATATTTATTTAGTACTTCAATTGTCTGTTTTGGATCTCCCAAATATGCCATTTAATTTCCTCTTTCCTTCTGCCTTTATAGCTTACATTCTTAAGTTTTGTAAATGCAAGCTTCACTTGTAATCTCATAACTGTAAAATTGAACCTGGCTATTAAGACTCTACCTTAGGCTCTACTATTACATCTGATATACTTTACGTGCATTTTCCGTTGTCTGTCTAATTACTTCTTCAACACTTACATTCTTAATGAGTGCAATTTCCTCTACCACTTGAGATAAATAACCGGAATAGTTTCGCTTTCCTCGATAAGGCACCGGTGATAGATAAGGGCAGTCTGTTTCTAATACAAGACTCGTTAATGGAGCCATCTCTACAACTTCCTTTAGCTTTCTACCATTCTTAAAAGTTACCACTCCGCCAATACCAAGGTAAAATCCCTGTTTCAGATAATAATCCGCAATTTCTGTTCCGTAGGAAAAGCAATGTATGATTCCGGTTAAGGTTTTATTCCGTTCTTTTGCATAGGCAACTGCTTCCTTCATCATCTCAAGCGTATCTGCTGCTGCATCTCTACTGTGAATAATCACTGGAAGTTTTTCCTCCATTGCTAGGTGTAACTGCTTTTTAAACCAAAATTTTTGTATTTCTCTGTCTGTAGCATCCCAGTAATAGTCTAGACCGATTTCACCGATTGCAACCACTTTCTCTTCCTTAGCCATCTCACAAAGACTATTAAAATTTTCCTCATTTAACTCTTTTGTCTGGTCAGGATGTACACCAACTGCGGCATGCACAAAATCAAATTTCTTTGCAAGTGCAATCGAAGATTTGGAGCTTTCTAAGCTAGCTCCAATATTGACAACATTTATAATTCCTTCGTTCTTTAAATTATTTAATATTTCTTCTCTATCTAAATCAAATGCTTCATCATCATAATGAGCATGTGTATCAAATATCATTTTTACCTCATTCCTGCGCTGCATTTTGCGCATCCAAGTCTGTGGTTGCAGCGTAGACACAAAACTTTTGTTAAGATAAGATTCTTTGTTTCGATCTTTATATAAAAATTACTGCAATCATATTTTATTAGAATGCCTATAATTATAAGGGCTTATCCTTTATTTGTCGATACACTTTTTTAGGTTATCCTATAGCATGCAATAAAATTATATGAATATTTGAGGATATAACTCCTTCGTTGGTAGCCAATCACTAAATGCACTTGCACTTCCTGTTTGTACAGATAGCTCAAATGCTTTTTGATAATTTCCTGTTTTTATATACCCTGCGAGAAATCCAGCTAACATAGAATCCCCTGCGCCCACAGTATTTCTTACCTCTCCTTTTACTGCCTCAATTTGATAGATTTCTTTTTGTTCTGTTAGAAAAATAGCCCCTTTTGCACCAAGGGACACCAAAACATTTCTTGCACCAAGTTCTTGAAGTTTTTCTGCGTAATAAATAACTTCTTCTCTCTTCGTTATGTTAACTGAAAATAGCCCATTAAGCTCTTCTTCATTCGGCTTTATTAAAAATGGATGATACGGTAACACTTTTCGTAAAAGCTCTCCTTCTGCATCCACGACTGTCTTGACACCTTTTAAAGCTAGACTTTCTAGAATCACCTCATAAGTATTACTACTTAATGTCGCCGGAATACTCCCTGCAAGTACTAAAAAATCACCTTCTTTAAGGTTTGATAGTGTATTCATCATCTCATCGATATTTTCTTTTGCTATCACTGGCCCACTTGTATTTATATCTGTTTCTTCGCTATCACGTATTTTAACATTGATTCGAGACATCCCATCCTTTGTATAAATGAACTTTGTCTCGCATCCTTTTTCCTTCAGCAATCGCTCAATCTCTCTTCCGGTAAATCCGGCTAAAAAGCCTATAGCTATATTATCAATTCCAAACTCTGATAAAACCAGAGATACATTGATTCCTTTTCCACCAGGGTATAGTTCCTCTTTTTTGGTTCGCTGAATTTTCCCCTTCGTGAGATTATCCACGTGAAGTATGTAATCAAGTGCTGGATTCCATGTCACAGTATAAATCATATTAATAACCATGCCTTTCCATAGCCTACGTCTGCAGGCATAATATCTGTACAGTGAATTGCATAGAAATTCACTGTGTGAAAAACTTTATCTAATAACCTTACCTTTTTATAGCTTAGCATAATAAAAATGAAGTTTTCTGAAACTCAATTGCATGTTCTATTCTTTTTTGATCTTCTTCATTAAAAATACTTAACAGTTGCTTTACTTCAAGCTCAAGGAGAATCGGGAAACTTAAAAAATATTCATTCTCTATGGGAATACGAAGTACCCTTCCATTGGTAACATCTCCAATAGATATCGTTTTTATTTCCTCCTGATAGGTTGCCCTTATGGTATTATCAGAATTTAAGAAATCTAATTTTTGATTGATAAGTAACACTAACTTTTCTATCCGTTCCATTAAGTTATATTTCTCCTTATTTCATATTCAATGATTCAATTATATCACGATTTCTTCCATAGTTCTCCTTATTACAGAAAATTTATTAGGCTAACCTTACCGAGTCAAAGCGGATACACGGAATTCGTTTCGCTACTTCCTCGTATAATTATTTTTTATTTTTTTATTTTCCCTCTTGTAATATTAAAAAAAGTGTATATAATCAATATATACAATATATATATTATAGTAACTAAAATCATATTATGAAAATCGATAAACGATACTAAAAATGACCTTTATTAGAAATTTAAGAATACTAATTGATAAGCTATATCATTGAAACTAGATGCTTGTTTCGATGTCAGACTTTGCATTATTGCACTTTTTATCAATAATTACTACACATCTTCTGATTGTTATTGCATTTACAGTAAGTATTTTATTTATCATTTCAAAGCTCATAATGTGGTAAAGAAACAAGGAGAGGAAGCATGAACATAAACATTAGTAATTCAAGTGGCCAGCCAATCTATGATCAAATCACTTCCCAGATAAAAAATCTCATCATCACCGGTGAATTAAAAGAAGGGGACGCCCTTCCTTCGATGAGACTTTTAGCCAAGGAATTAAGGATTAGTGTCATCACTACAAAGCGCGCGTATGAGGAATTAGAAAGAGAAGGCTTTATCGTCTCCATGACCGGTAAAGGTAGTTTTGTTGCCGGTAAGAATATTGAATTTATCAAAGAGGAGCATCTACGAAGTATGGAGGAGCATCTGCAACAAGCAGTAGAAGCTGCCACTCTTGCCGGTGTTACTCTGCCAGAAATGATTGATTTATTAACCTATCTTTATAAAGGAGAATAGCTATGGAATATGCGTTGGAACTTAATAATGTGACGAAGAAATATTCTGATTTTACCTTAGACCACATTAATCTTAGACTTCCAAAAGGCTCTATTTTAGGGTTTGTTGGTGAGAATGGTGCAGGAAAAAGTACAACTATAAAATTAATTTTAGATACGATCAAACGGGATGAAGGAAGTATTACCGTATTAGGCGAAGACAATCTTAAGATTTCTGCCAAGACAAAGGAACGTATTGGTGTCGTTTTCGATGACTGTTGTTTTCCAGAAGTTTTGAACCTTAAAAATGTAGATCAAGTAATGAAGGGTATTTATAAACAATGGGATTCTTCTATCTTTTATCAATATGCAAAGAAATTTAAATTGCCTGAAACCAAAAGCATTAAGGATTATTCTAGAGGAATGCGAATGAAATTATCTATCGCATGTGCCTTATCTCATCATGTGAAATTGTTAATTCTTGATGAAGCTACCAGCGGATTGGATCCTATAGTACGAGATGAAATCCTTGATGTTTTCTTAGAATTCATACAAGACGAGACAAACTCCATCCTTATCTCTTCTCACATTATCAGCGATTTGGAGAAGATTTGTGACTATATTTGTCTAATACACGATGGCCATATCCTAATTTCAGAGCCGAAAGATAATTTACTGGAAACCTATGGAATCCTAAAATGCTCCGAATCTGATTTCACTCATATTACGAAAGAAGCTGTGATTGGATACCGCAAAAATCAATTTGGTATTGAAGCTCTTGTTAAAAAACAACTGATAAACAAGATAATTGCTATGAATAAGCAATATGTTGTAGATCCGGCTACGATTGAAGATATTATGCTTTTCTATATCAAAGGAAAACGATAGGTTTATTTTAAACCAACGATTTCTGCCATCAAAGATATAGCTATCTTTATAAAAAGGCGCTAGAGCGCCAGAAATGAGGTTACTATGTTAGGATTAATAAAAAAAGACCTTTTTACATTAAAAAAACAACTTATCATCATTATATTTTTTGCTATATTCTATGGGGCTTTAAGTTTCGCAGAACCAAGTTATTATAGTATGTTTGCTTATATGGTAACGCTTTTTAGTGTCTTTGTCCCCATGACTTCTCTTGCTTATGATGACCGTTCTCAGTGGAATAAATACGCAATTACGATGCCAGTTACACGAAAGCAGTTAGTGTATAGTAAATATCTAATAAGCATACTCGCAATCGGTATTACCGGAGTTCTGTGTCTTGCCCTCTCACTACTTATAGATAAGAGTATTACCGCAGAAAGTCTTGTTACTATAGTTAGTTCTTTATCAATTGGTATACTTTTTATATCAATCAATATCCCTTTTAACTTTAAGTTTGGAGTTGAGAAAAGCAGATTTATTATAATTGGACTCTTTGGTATTCCGACCGTACTGATTGTCATCCTTAGTAAAGCAAATGTTCCGCTTCCTAGTGAGGAATTTCTTTTAAAACTAGTACGTTTCCTACCATTTCTCGCTATTGCTTTACTCATCATCTCTATTTTAATTAGCGTATCCATTGTAGAAAAGAAGGAATATTAGATAGTATCTTTATGATCTATAATAAAAGCGGATTAAAAGTAATAACCTTGGCTAATTTATCCTTGGATATTCCTTTTATCCGCTTTTTGTTTAGCCGTTGTCTTTTTATACTTACTGCAATCTACTTTTTTCATGTCCTACTCCATTCTCTTTCCATATACCTAGGATATCACTCCATAATCTTTTTTCTCTTCATAAGAAAATAATAACTCTTCTGCACTTAAACACAAAGTTATCAGTACGATCTCTTCTCGATCTAATACTAGTTGCTTCCCTTTTCTTCCAATTGAATTTGTGGTAGAATAAAAAAATAAAAGGTAATGCCAAACAAGGTAAAAGCGTGCTCCACGAACATCCTTTGTCATGAATAACTTTTTCATTTTTATAAGCAATTAATGCCTACGTTAATAAACGCATCATTTGATAGAACAACCATAGAAATAACGAATGTACCAATACAATAATCAATATATAACCAAAATGGAGGCTACTATGAATAAATTACACGGTGGTATATCCGCTTTTGAAGGAATAGCGATAGGACAAGCATATGTTGTAACAGAAAAGCTCCTCACCATTCCAAAACATCTTTTATTAGAGAATCAACTTTCTTCGGAATACCAAAGATATCTATCTGCGGTAGAAGAAGTATCAAGTCAATTACTAACCTTACAGGATAGTACCTCAATTCTTGCAGCCCAGGCGGAGCTTGTTCGTGACGAATCCATCATGGATCATGTAAAACTAGCGATAAACCAAAGGCGAAGCAATGCAGAGCTTGCAGTCTATGAAAGCTATCAGGATTATCTCACTCTCTTTGAACAATCGGAGGATCCTTACCTAAAAGAGCGTGTTACCGATATCATTGAAGTCAGGGAACTCCTTTTATCTCATTTACAAGGAGTATCTTCCAGACCCTTTGAAAATTTGACCAGACCATCCATCATAATCGCGGATGACTTATCCCCCTCAGAAACATTAGCGATTCCCATTAACTTAATAAAAGGACTTATCTTAGGGCAAGGAAGCAGTAATAGTCATATTGCTTTGATTGCAAAAAGTCTTGAAATCCCTGCAATTGTAGCAGCAAAAGAGCTCCTCCCACAATTTACAAATGGAGAAGAGCTTATTTTAGATGCCTATGAAACAGATATCATACAAAATCCTACTTTGAATCAAAAAGAAGAATATCAAACTAAATTAAGAGAATTTCTTGCTTTAAAAGAGGAGGAGGCTAATCTCATATCACTTCCAGTAATAACCTTGACGGGGAAGCCTATTAAGCTATCTGGAAATGCGATGAACTTAGAGGAAGTAGCAAAACTTCGTGAAATTGGATGCCAACATATTGGAATGTTTCGTAGTGAATTTCTATATCTAAATCGAAACCATTTACCTTCCGAGCAGGAACAATATCAAGCTTATAAAGATATATTGTTACTTGCTGATGGAGAAGTTACGATACGTACCTTAGATATTGGTGGAGATAAAACGCTTCCTTACTATCCTCTTCCGGCAGAAAATAATCCTTTTTTAGGCTACCGTGGAATTAGAATTTACTTAGACCGCGAAGAACTATGGAAGCCACAACTACGT
>DPVV01000543.1 GCA_003526525.1 Lachnoclostridium phytofermentans
ATAAGAAAAATAGGCAGAAGAATATAGTATCATAGGATGATCCAAATGATAATAGGATAAGACATTAAGTGCCTCCACATTGCATCCTGTTTCTGCATAATCATAAGCTAATTCTAAATATAGATTAGGTACGAAGGAAATCTTTCTTAAGAAATCATCTAGTACCTCATTTGAGCCCTTTCGTGTATTGTCATCTATTGTATTATTACACTCTTTATCAATCAAATATAATTCAAACAAACTTCGATACTCAAAAGGATCTATCTCTAATGTGTCCGCAATGTATTCCTTTGCCAGAGTATAATTTCCCAAATAGCGTAATAAAGTAGCTTTTAGTCCTCTAGCCTTATGATTGTGTGAATTGAAGATTAAAGCATGTTCCACTAACTCTAATGCTTTCTTATATTCTCCTTCTCTTGTTAAAATAGCAGAAGCATAATAGAGACTGTTTTCCTGTTGTTCTTTACTCCATGCTGCTTTTCTAAATAATGCATAAGCTTCTTCGTAAGATTCCTCATAAAAGCAACAGATACCTTTTAAGTATAAAGCTTCGGAATCATATGGATTTTTGTTATATTTCATTAATTGATCGATTGCGGTTGTAAAATAATTCTTTGCCTCACTCCATAGTCCTCGCCTAAATAATAACGTTCCATAAGCAGTATTCAATCGAATATCTTTTGGTGATCTCCTCAAACCTTCTAAATAATAGGCTTCTGGTTCATAAGTAGCATGTCGATACTGCTCTAAATGCATACCAATCATGAATAACTCTTCTAAGTCCTCTACTTTTTCCGGCTCTAATACAGGCTTTGCAGGCTCTGGAATTTCTTCTTCCCCTTGCTCAGGTGCATAACTAAGCAGTACTTCTCCCTTATTATTTAGCAACTGCACATATAAGTTTTTAAGATAATTAGTACTTTCCTTCTTAGTCTCATCCAATTTAGAGCCTAATTCAACCGGAAAAGTCTCCTTATAAGTTATGAGGGGCGATAGTTTTTGAATTGCTCTTTCACAAATTAGAGAATTATTTTCATATACCCTTAAGCTAAGATTTTCATATTCTGAAGTCATATAAAGAGTACAAGTAATCTCTGTATGTTGAGAGTCATCTGTATACTCTACTCCCAAAGCCCCACAAATCTGCGCTGATTTTACCATGCCAACTTCTTTATATGGAAGGAAATACTGTGTAAATTCTTTCTCTTCCATTGGTTTTAGCCAAGTAAAATCTGGTTGGTTTTCCGTATATACTCCTGTCATTAACTCGATATATGGTCCATTTTCATCCGTAAGATTTTTATCCCATGCTTTACCAAAGTCACCGCATCCCCAAGTCCATTGTTTTTTCCCAGGTGATATGTGATGATCTGCAATATGCAGCAATCCTGCTTTTTTCTCCTCGTCATATCCGCCTACAAAGTCATAGTTCGATTGATATGCCATATAAGAGGTAGGTACAGGGATATTCTTATACCGGGAAATATCAACACCTTTTGAATAATCCATCTTATAATATGTGCCTGTTGCAATCGGAAATGTAGAAACATCTCGCTTTCCATGGTCATAAACAGCATGTACGTCCGGAGGAAATACGGAATAAGTATGCTCATTCACCGCAACCGCCGGATTTGCCCACCATAAAAATGTCTGCGGTATGGAGGTTCTGTTGTATAACTGTCCTTTTATCTCAAGATAGGCCTTCCCTTGATGTAAAGTAAATCGTGCTATATTTTTGGTTCCATACATCGTATCGGTTTCGCTAACAATCAAGGTTTTGCTGCCATCATGATTTTCCTCAAGTGTGTACTGTACTGGGGAAAATGTAGTCGGGCGATGATGCTGAGGCCAATTAAACTCAATTCCACCGGAGATCCAAGGCCCAGTTAAACCAACTAAAGCAGGCTTAATCACCTCATTATAATATACAAAATCATACTGATTTGTTTTATCATAAGCACGTTGAATTCTTCCTCCAAGTTCCGGTAGTATCATAATTTTTAGATACTCATTTTCAAGATACACTGCTCGATATGTTTTATCGACCAATTCATCATGAATCTTTTCAATCACCGGTAAAGGATATACTTTACCAGTGCTCCCCTGATAAACTCTCTTTTCTAGAAACATAGGATTTTTATCAGGTTCTCCAACCAAATAAGTTGGAATCACAACATCTTCTTCCCAGATTCTTACGATTTCTTGCTGATTCATAATTCCTCCCATTACTAACCATTTACCTAACCTGAAATAAGGTTACTGAATGGTTTTTTGTAGTAAATGTCTATATGTTATCTCTTATTATAGCAATGAAATAAAAAAACTCATTCCGCGTACTTGCGGTGCTATTTTCATTTCTTGCTCTATTCAAAGCGGATATTCCCACTTGCCTACAGGCAAGTTTTCCGCTTACGCTACTTGCTCTACGTCATTGCCACTACGTGGCATTTTAAAACAGACAAGTCCATACCCCCGCTTAAAGAAGCGGAGAACTTCCCTGATGAGGTTTTATAGCTTTTCTAAAATTTTATATGAGTTTAGTTCAAGAAAAAAACTACCATCCAATCTTTGTTTATGTTATAATGGGACGCATGATTATTTTGATATAGAAGGGACGGAAAGAGTTGAAATTACAGCAATTATATAGTTATACTAGAAAAGCGATTGACGACTATCAGATGATTGAGGATGGAGATAAAATAGCAATCGGTATCTCTGGTGGAAAAGACAGTCTTACCTTATTATATGCACTTGCAGGCCTTAGAAGGTTTTACCCAAAGAAGTTTACGTTAGAAGCGATTACAGTAAGCCTAGGTTTTGAACCTTTTGACACGAGTAAAATAGCAGCTTTATGCAAAGAACTTGATGTGAATTATACCGTTGTGAATACTGATATTGCTCCAATTATCTTTGAAACAAGAAAAGAATCCAACCCTTGCTCTCTTTGTGCAAAGATGAGAAAAGGTGCTTTTAATGATAAGGCAAAGGAGCTTGGGTGCAATAAATCTGCTTATGCTCATCATAAGGATGACGTAATTGAAACGACATTAATGTCACTATTATTTGAAGGGCGTTATTATACATTCTCGCCAATTACTTATCTTGATCGTATGGATATTACTTTAATTCGACCATTAATTTATGTAGATGAAGCAGATGTGATTGGATTTCAAAAAGCTTTTAATCTACCAGTCTTAAAGAATCCTTGCCCAATTGATGGCTATACCAAGAGGGAGTATGCTAAAAATCTCGTGAAACAGTTAAATCAAGAACATCCAGGCGCTAGGGTTAGACTATTCCATGCCGTTACAGATGGTTTGCTACCGGATTGGAAGAAAAATATAGAACAATAACAAAGTGCATTCCCAAAAACAGGGGTAATTGATATCTTATAGACTTTACATTTCTATAAGTACCAATTACCCCTGCTTATTTTCTCGTTACGTGTTATGAGTTTTCTCGTTATGTGTTACGAGTTTTCTCGTTACTTGTTACGAGATACACTAGCAAACCATATCAAACCAGTTTCCAAGATCACCTGACTGATTGATATTTCCACCTTTGTTGTAAGTTTTAAGAGAATTTACAGCATTCATAGCAGACTTACCAATGTCAAAAGCTTTTCCTTGAATACGGCCTGCAAAGGAGCTGCTACCAGTAAAGTAAGATTTTAAGCTGCTTATATCAGCTGCTTTTAACTTACTTTCATCAACTGTTAGTTTATTATCAGCTCCGACTGTTATACCCATTTTACCTAAAGCTACCTTGTTTGACTTTGTAATACCAGTCATATAAGCAGTAGTCTTAAGCACAGAAAGGTCGTTTTGTTTGCTAGCAGATTCCAAAACAGAATTATAGGACGAAGCAAACTCATTCATTGCTTTTGCAATACGATCGTAATCGTAGTCCTTTACCTTAACCATTTGGCCTGTTTTCTCATCCTTAACTTCTTTTTCAACCTGCTCCCAAATGGAGTTTTTACCGGTATTAAGAAGTTTATCTGTTGCTTCTTTTAAGGAGTCAGCATCCTTCTTTGTAGCTAGCATTTTGGATTTTTCAGAAGTTGCACCTGTAGTACTTGAAGATCCTGCCTCTTCGGCGTCCATCTTTTTATAATACGCAGAAAGTAACTTCTTATAACTTCCATTCTTAATACTCATATACTGGCCAAGGATATTGTTACTTCCGTTAGAAGAACCTTGTGATGTTGAAGAAAACAACGATGATGAATAGTTATAGTAATTTGTGGATATCGTCATATACATTCCCTCCTTTCATATGAGTTATATCGGATAGATTTAGTAAAATATTAGTTTTGCCCTGTTGTCATTAATGAAACAATAACGTAATATACCGTAAGCACTCTATACTCTTACACTTTATAATCTTGTACTTTATACTCTAGTAAATTAAGCTAACTTCATTAAAGCATCTGTTAAGGATTTTAATTGTTCGTTTGCATCCTCAGTACTAGTGCCTTTTACACCAATGTAGAATTTGATTTTTGGCTCTGTTCCAGAAGGACGAACACAAACCCAAGCATCATTATCTAATTCGAAATATAATACATTTGACTTAGGTAAACCAGTCTTTGAAACTTCATTGGTATCAAGGTTGATTGCTTTATCCGTTTCATAATCGCGGAAAGATACTACTCTATAATTCCCAAGTTGTTTTGGTGGGTTTTGACGGAAGCCATCCATCATCTCCTTAATCTTTTCTGCACCTTCCACACCCTTTAAGGTCATTGTCTCAAGACCTTCACGGAAGTAACCATATTTCTTATAGATATTTAACATCTGATCCCAAAGAGTAAGTCCCTTTGTGCTATAGTAAGCTGCTGCTTCACAAAGTGCCATAACAGCTACAATTGCATCCTTATCTCTTGCATGTGTTCCAATGAGACAGCCATAGCTTTCTTCAAAACCAAACTCATACGTACCTTTGCCTGTTTCTTCAAAGAGCTTAATCTGCTCTCCAATATATTTAAATCCAGTAAGTACTTCGATTAGCTGAATATTGTATTCCTGTGCCACTTTATCAGCCATATTAGTGGAAACGATTGTTTTTATGAGAGCACCATCTTTCGCTATTGTGCCTTTTTCTTTCCTTTGACTTAATAAGTACTCACAGATTAACATTCCAGACATATTACCAGTAAAGGAAATATAATCTCCTGATTTGGAATCCTTTGCGTAAACTCCAAGACGATCCGCGTCAGGGTCCGTTGCTAATACTAAATCAGCATCCACTTTTTTAGCTAAATCTAAAGCAAGTTTAAATGCCTTTGGATCTTCTGGATTTGGATAGCCAACGGTACTAAAGTTACCGTCTGGAAGTTCTTGCTCTGGTACTACATAAACATTCTCAAATCCTAGCTCACTAAGAACACGGCGTGCTGGTATATTTCCTGTACCATGAAGTGGAGTATAGACAATTTTTAAGTCTCCTCCGACTTTCTTAATCACATCTGGATGAATTACTTGCTTTTTTAGCTCTGCGATATATAAATCATCAATTTCTTTTCCTATTATGTGATAAAGGCCTGCAGCGATTGCATCCTCTTTATTCATTGTTTTCACTGTATTAAAATCTGTAACATTATTTACTTCATTGATGATTTGCTCATCTTTTGGATAAGTAATCTGAGCGCCATCTTCCCAGTAAACCTTGTAACCATTGTATTCTGGCGGATTATGACTTGCTGTAATAACAATACCAGAGATACAGTTTAACGTACGAAGAGCAAAGGATAGCTCTGGAGTCGGACGTAGGGATTCAAAACGATATGCTTTGATTCCATTTGCACATAAGCAAAGTGCTACTTCTTCACTAAATTCTATGGACATATTTCTGGAATCGTATGCAATTGCTACACCACGATCTTCTCCATGCTCTTTCTTAATAAAATTAGCAAGTCCCTGTGTCGCTTTACGAACAGTATATAAATTCATACGATTTGTACCGGCTCCAATAATACCACGTAAGCCTCCAGTACCAAATTCTAAACTCTTATAGAAACGATCTTTAATTTCAATATCGTTACCCTCTAAATTTTTTAATTCAGCTTTTGTTTTCTCATCAAAGTACGCATCTTCACACCAAAAGCGGTAGGTATCCAAATAATTCATAGTTAGCCTCCATGCTGCGACTATCTTTTAGGAGCAGCTAATAGCTCAAGTTTTGCGCAGCGCAAACTTCTGTGTGAAGTTTTAGAGTTTCTTAGGTAACGTTTTTTGACACCTTAGAAATTCTCTTCACACTTTACTCCATACCCGCGCATGTTTTTTTGCAATAACAAGTTTGTAGCGCAGACACAAACCTGCTGGTTAAATACGTTGCATTCAGTTGGTTTCTCTTCACACTTGAAATCATGCTTCTGAGTAGGCTGATATTTGTGCCGAGGACGACGCAGGCACAAATATCCGT
>DPVV01000546.1 GCA_003526525.1 Lachnoclostridium phytofermentans
ATACTTTGATTTTAAGTGATTAATTAGATTTAAACGATTTTCAACTTCTATAAAACCGTCTAAACCATCACCGGAATCACTAAGATACTCAGAAACATCACGATTAAAGTCATTGAGTAGCCCCTCAATATCAATTAATTGCGTTAAAAATCCATTTAATTGCAAATCATACTCAGATATCTTACTTAAAAATTTTACCGCTCGGCTAATTAAATCAGCTGCACTATCTGAACTGTCTGATGTTTGCTTGTAAGCTCCTGATAGATTTTCATTAATTAAATTTGCATTGGATAATTTTTTATATTCTGCTTGTAAGCTGATATCTTCATCCATCACAAGCTTCGCTTCTTCAATTTCCTTCATCTCATATTCTAAAAAGGAAAGTTCTCTTAAACGTTTATCCTCGTCTATCTCTGCGTTATCATATTCATCTTTTAATTTTTGATAAGAATGATATAATTCTTGAATTTTTTCTTTATGTACCGTTGCTTCCTCTTTTGCAAAACGGTCTATCATCTCTAAATGCTTATGTTTATATAATAAGGACTGATGTTCGTGCTGTCCGTGGATATCAAGCAACAAGGTAGCAATATCTTTTAACAATTGGGCAGTTACATTTTCTCCATTTAATTTGCAGATGCTTCTGCCATTTGACATAATCTTTCTAGAAATTAATATCTGGCCATCTTCTTTTGGCAAATCATTCTCCTCAAGAAGTCTTAATACTTCAGGACGATTTGTTACAAACACCAATTCTACCAGCGCATATTCACAATTTTTTCGAATAATGTCTTTGGTTACTTTACCGCCAAGTGCAACATTAATAGAATCAATTAAGATAGACTTACCAGCACCGGTTTCACCTGTTAATATATTCAAATGATCCTTAAAATAAACTTCAACCTCGTCAATAATGGCAAAGTTTTTAACATGCAAACTTAGCAGCATAGTTCCCTCCTATAATTTATAATCAAACATATGTTCGTTTTTTATTATTTTAGCATATCTTGTCTATAAGTTCAATCCCTGATTCTTTAAAATTTAATATTAGTCAAAGCGGATATTCGCAATCCGCTTACGCTACCAGCTCTACCTCATTGCCACTACGTGGCGTAGAAACAAAAAAGCTCTGCCCCCAGTCATATGTTATTCAATCATACGAACATGAGGCGCAGAGCCAATTTCATTTACCCATGACAAAGAAAATTTAAGTAGCGTGCTTTTTCTTATTAGAATAGAAATCATGAAGTAAATATAGTTTTACTTTTTTAATTTTGTCCAGTGTTTCCAATCTTCACAACATTGACCTTACATGCAAGTCTTCTACCGTTTACTGTTGCATAAACAGTGGTTGTTCCAATCTTTCTTCCTGTTACCAAACCACTACTATCAACAGTAGCAACATTTTGGTTATCAACATCCCAACGTACTTTCAGATTACTTTTGGAATCAATATCAATTCGAAGTCTTTCTGAACTATATGTTTCTAGTTCAAGATTTTTCTTACTAAGACCAACGACATAAACCGTTATCGTTGCTTTTCGTCCTGACTCCGTCATAACAGTTATATTGGCTGTACCAACTTCCTTTGCAAGTATCCTACCTGTGGATTCATTCACACTTGCAACCACTGGGTTATCAGAACTCCAAGTATACGAATCCGTTGAGTTGTTAGGTACCATAGAGATACGAACAGTCTTTGTCTCACCTGGAGACATGATAACTTCTGATTCCTGTACTGTAATTCCTGTACTTGGCACTGGTGCTATGACACGTACATAACAAATTGCTGATATACCACTACTGTCATCTGCTTTCGCAGTTACAATACAATTTCCTGGCTCTAATCCCGTGATAACACCATTCTTATTTACTATTGCTATTGCTTTATCACTGGAACTATACCGTGGCGTTTTAAAGGTTGCATTACTTGGTCTTACAGTAGCCTTTAAATTATACGACTTACCTTGTACTAAAGTAATATAGTTTGTATTAAGGTCAATACTTGTTACCAAACGACTTACTCTGACAGTACAGGAAGCCTCTGCCCCTGATCCATCTGTTGCGTGTGCAGTAATCGTTGCCGTTCCAAGTTTCAATCCCTTTATCTTACCATTTTTGTCAACCGATACAATCGATTTATTACTAGTTGTCCAACGAATTTCCTTATTTGTTGCTCTCTCACCTTCAATTGTCGCAACCAATTGATATGATTTTCCAAGTCCAAGTCTATAAGATGTCTTATTTAACTTAATTTGCGTAACGTATTCTTCTACTGTAACTGTACAATACTCTCTAAAGCCTCCGTCTACACTCTGCACCATGATGAGAGCTAAACCACCAGCTACACCAGTTACTTTACCCTTCTTATCTACTTTAGCAACTGCAGTATCTGAACTAGTCCATATCACATCTTGACTTACTTTACCTTCTGGTAATACCGTTGCTTCTAGTTCTAGCACACCACGAACACGTATTGTTTCTTTTTTACTACTTATCTTAATACCAGTTGTTGGTTGAACGACTGTTACAGCGCAATAACCAGTGGAACCACTTTTGGTTTTTACCATGATGATACATTGCCCAGCACCTTTTGCTACTATCTTACCAGTATTTGAGACAGTCGCTATACTCTTATCGCTCGATTCCCAGGTCAAGTTCTTTTCTGTAGTATCTGCAGGAGTTAGTGTTGTCTGGAAATAATAATAATCACCAACATTTAAGACTAGCTTCGTAACATCTAATTTTACAGCAGTTGCAGTTCTTTTCACAGTAATGTTACATGTAGATAAAAATCCTCCGTCAACCGTTTTTAGGATAATGGTTGTACTACCGACTGCCCTTGCTGTTACTAAGCCTGTACCATCGACTGTTGCCACTGATGTATTGGTTGAAATCCATGTAACAGCTGCATTATAAGAATCTGCTGGTTTTACAGTATAAGTAAGTCGGAACGTTTCTCCAACAAACATATCTTTTGTTTTGTAATCTAGAGAAACACCAGTAACTGCTTTCGTAACTGTTACATTACAGGTTGCTTGTACATTCGCATTGTTTGCTGAAGTAACAATAATGGCAGCATTTCCTGTTTTCTTTAAAGTTACTTTACCGTTTTGATCTACTGTAAGTACGCTTTCATCAGAGGAACGCCAAACAATAGGCTCATCTTTTGCAGCGATTGGCTCAATTGTTGCAAATAATTTAAAACTACCATTGGATAATGGTACTTTAACAGATGTATCAGAGAGAATAATTTTCTCGATTGGTTGATATACTCGAATCAAACAAGAGCCTACTACAATATTATCTTTATTGATGGCACTTAGCACTGCCACGCCGCCACCAACACCTTGGACGGTTGCAGATAAATTTCCAGGATCAACAATTTTAAATACTTTCTCATCCGAACTTACCCAATGCAATTTTACATCATTAAGCTTTGGATCAACCGTTGCATTAACAGTAAGGTAATCGCCAATTCCAAGCTTTGCTGTACTTGGATTTAGAGTAATTTTATTTACAGTTTGTATAACTTTTATTTTACATTGTAACTTCTTAGTAATACCATTGATAACTTGAGTAACCGTGATAACAGTATCACCAGCGGTAAGACCCTTTACTAAACCATCCTGATCTACGGAAGCAACTGCTGGGTTACTAGATTCCCATTTTACAGGTACTTTGCTTGAAGAGGTTAGCGCAAGCTGAAGTGTGGAGCCTGTATAGATAGTTGCTGATGTATAATTTAAACCAAGACCATCCAGTACCTTAACTTTTAACACTCTTGTTTGATTGCCTGGTTCATCTTTAAATGGATTATCTGGTCTTGCAGTCATTGTAATTAAAACATCACCAGCATTCTTAGCTGTAACTACACCTTTCGCATCAACCGATGCAATATTATCATCACTTGAGCTATAACCATACCAGTTTGATGCCTGCATATTAGAGTTACCATAAATATCATAAGTATCTCCAACATTCATCGTGATTTCTTCATGATTAAAGAACAAAGGAACTTTCAAAGTAAATTCCATTCTTTGAACTGTACCGTTCGTCTCTAAGTAAATATCTGTTGGTCTTGCTGTGATAAAATAGGAACCAGCTTTTACATTCTTAAAAGAAACTGTGTTTCCAATCTCACTGATACTTACTTCCATCAGATCAGTCTTATCGATTGCAAACTTTTCTCCGGTTATGGAATCTCCTTTATGAAATTCCCAAACTAAATTACTAGCTTTTACTGCATTGGTCTCTAACATAAAGTTTGGACCAGTAGCATTATACGTAAATGCACCACTCATTCCATCTGCAGTGCCAGAAATCTTACCCGTAGGTGCTACAACAACCGGTAATTTAATGACATCGGATACATTATTGTATTTTGTCATTGTCTCAATGGTTATCATAGAATAACCAGCACCATTTGTGGTAACAACACCATTTTGATCGACCGTTACAACGTCAACATTACTACTTTCAAAACGTAGTGAAGGTGGTATTGAGGTCGTCACTGAATCACCTTCTGGAACATTGACATCAAAGTTGTCTGCATACTTAGGATCGTAAGTAGTATATTTCACCTTTAATAAATACTTTTTATAGTTACTGCTTGAAACATCTTTTAACTGTAAGCCATATTCACTACTAGTATTTAAAAAGGTTGTTAAAAGGCCAAAAAAACCGTCTTTTGATTGACCATCCGCCAACTTAAGCGGTACATGTATTGTACAGTCAATTCGATAATTATAGCCACCATGGGAAACAATCGCACCAATCTGGGAATATCCAGGTCCTACAGCGATAATATCAGCATTATTATTTTCCTTTTCCACTAACTTAATAACGGAATTATCGATTGACTTTAAATCCCATTTTACCACCGCATCCGTTGGCAAAGATGCTGAAGAGTGTCCAATCGTTAAATTCAACGTCCCACTCTTTACCTCAATTAAAGAATTGTTAGTATAATTTTGTTGACCATCTTTAAAGTATAGTATGCCGGTTGGCATAGTAACATCTGCTGCTTTCGCGTTTTCCACCATTGGTGTAATAACAACTTCCCCATCAGTATTCGTAATTGGAAATAAATTAAATACCATTACCATGCATAATAAAAAACAGGCAATTTTCCTTCTGCTTTTGAATCTCATTCTTCCATCCCTCCATTATATTTTCCATCGCCAAGAGGTAACTTATCTAATGTACTACATCGCCACCTGTCTTGCTGTTTCCTAACTATGCTTCTTTTAGAACAATTTACCAGTTGTTTTTGACATTTGTGTGTCATTAACCGTGAAAAAGGCCTATTTTATATCAATTTTCAACATTAGAAACAATATCTACATATTATTAAAGTTTTCCATTATGAAAGATGATATATATTTTATCTTTTTCCTTTAAGTTATATCGACATCTTTCGCTATTTACTTAGTTTATACATGAATTAATTTTAGGAAATGTTTAGTAATTTCGGATTAGAGTAAGATAGGGATTTGAGATATAATCATTTATTTTTCATAGCAAATTTTTGACTATTTTTCTGTAACTTGGTATAATGAAATTGTACTAATATTAGGAAAATTAAGAATTGCATGAACTCCTAAAAACTATAAGTTTGATTTTTAAAAGGGAAACATCGAGGTATATAATGATAACAATATTTAATCGAAAGGAATTATTATCAACATTTTCTATGCAAAAACAATCTGAGCTAAGGCAAATATTAAATGATCATAAGATTGATTACAGACTAAAGACTATAAATAGAAATAGCCCATCTGCATTTAATGATAGTAGGGCACATACAGGTACATTAGGACAAAACTTAGATATAGCTTATGAATACATCTTTTACGTTCATAAAAGAGACTATGATTTTGCCAAAACACTGTTATAATGAAAGCTCTTATGTTTGGCGCACCAGAAACAAAGTCATCGAATTATTGCGAACGTTCCCACAAGGAGAAGCGTCGTCCATTTATTTATCTTATGTGACCACAAGCGAAGAGGCTAAAGGTTTGGATACTTCCGTTGGTTTCATGGAAACAGGTCATATAGAAGACGTCGAAATGCTTGCAAGATTTAAATTATAGAAGGAGATTTTCTAAATGAAGAAAGGAAAAATTATTTACCTAAATGGCGTATCCAGTGCAGGAAAAACAACTTTATCAAAAACCTTGCAAGAACGCTTGACAGAACCCTATTACTATATGTCTATGGATACTTTTATGTACATGACACCTGAAAAATTTATTAACAACGATTGTGATGAAAATGAAGGAATTTGGCTACAATCCATCATTAATATGTACCACACCATCAAAATGTACTCTGACATGGGCTATAATACGATTGTTGATGATGTTTTTGTTGACGATTATTTGCCATTAAAAATGCTTGAAATACTTCATGATTATCCAGCACTTTTTGTTCAAGTGACATGTCCACTAGAAGAACTACAGCGACGAGAAAAAGAACGTGGCAACCGTGATATTGGAC
>DPVV01000568.1:0-620 GCA_003526525.1 Lachnoclostridium phytofermentans
CAAAGAAAAAGGTAGAAGAGTAATCGATGGAATTCATAGTGACCGAGATTAAGCCAATAGATAAGGTAAAAGTACAAATCTTTCTTAATGACGAGGCTGCATTTTGGCTTTATCGTAAGGATTACAAAGAACTTCCTTTGGAAGTTGGTCAAAAAATATCGGATACCTTACTACTTAAGATAGAGTCCGAACTAGTTTTACGATATGCTAAAAAGCAAGCGCTAACTTTACTAGAAAGAATGGATCGAACTGAGCTTGAAATAACCACAAAGCTACGAGATAAAGAATTTCCGGAGCATGTGGTAACCCAAGCAATCGCCTATGTGAAGAGCTTTCATTACCTTGATGACTATCGTTACACTTTAAATTATATTAGAGGAAGATATCAAACCAAAAGTAAGCGGCAGCTTAGCTATGCTTTATATCAAAAAGGAATTAACCAATCTGATATTGACAGAGCGTATGAGGAACTCATGGAGTCATTTTCTGGATCGAAGGAGGATAAAGACTTAGAAGAAGAGGCTATTCTAAGGATTATTCGAAGAAAAGGAAAACCGATAGATGAATTTTCGAAAGAAGAAAAGCAAAAGTTGATTGCTTCTCTCTATCGGAAAGGGTTT
>DPVV01000568.1:751-4467 GCA_003526525.1 Lachnoclostridium phytofermentans
GTCTCTATCGGAAAGGGTTTCATAACCATGCCATACAAAAAGTGTTACGAACAGAAGAGGATTTCTAAGTTGGTTTGCTTGTTTACGTCTAGGAAAGCGATTACTGGGAATTGACTTAGAAAGATGATTAGATTATAGACTGACTGTAAGTACAGAGATAGCTAGGAGTGTTAATAAACTTGACTCCTAATTATCTCTGTTTTTTATTGGCTCTTTTATTGGTGGATTTGACTATGAAAAAAATATTATTTTAAAGGAATTATCATGTGAGTGTCAAATGTAACAAAAAAACAAAATGATAGGCGTAAAAATTATACAATATATTGACATAATAACCAAAAAAAGTGAATACAGGTTGAAAGATTGACAGGTAAGGGCTATAATAGTAATTGGTAAAAAATTGGTTTAACTATCAAAAAAATGGAGGCCTGAATATGACTAGTACATCACAACTGTCAGCAAAGGATAGGATTATCACTTTGCTTGACGAGAACAGTTTTGTTGAGGTTGGTGCTTTGGTTACTAGAAGAAGTACTGATTTCAACCTGCAACAAAAAGAAGTACCTTCTGATGGTGTTATCACAGGTTATGGAATTATTGACGGTAATCCTGTTTATGTTTATAGCCAGGATGTAGCTGTGTTGAATGGTTCCATAGGTGAAATGCACGCAAAGAAAATATCAAATTTATATGATCTTGCAATGAAGGTTGGAGCACCTGTTATCGGATTGATAGATTGTGCCGGTTTGAGATTACAGGAAGCAACGGACGCATTAGCTGGATTTGGAGATATTTATCTTAAACAATCTTTAGCATCCGGGGTTATCCCACAGATTACTGCTATTTTTGGTACTTGCGGAGGAGGCAGTGCCATATCCGCATCTCTATGCGACTTTGTCTTCATGGAAGAAAAGAACGCAAAACTATTCGTAAATGCTCCCAATGCAATTCTAGGAAACAATTCTACTAAATGCGATACCGCAACAGCTTCTTTTATGGCTGAAGCAGGTGTTGTAGATTTTGTCGAAGTAGATGAAGTATCTGTACTAAACAGCATTCGTAACTTAGTTGTAATGTTACCATCAAACAATGAAGACGATGCTTCTTATGAGGAATGTACAGATGACTTAAATCGTTCTTTATCCTCCTTTACCTCTGAACTTAATGATACAACACTTGCACTTAAGGATTTATCTGATCAAGGTATTTTCATCGAAGTGAAGAAGGTATATGCAAAGGATATGGTGACTGGTTTTATCAAATTAAATGGTCTAACTGTTGGAGCTGTAGCAAATCGTACTGCGTTACTCGATGAAGATGGTAAAGCAATAGAAAAATATGATGGTTCTTTATCTACAGCAGGTTGTTATAAAGCTGAGAAGTTTGTAAAGTTCTGTAATGCTTTTCAAATTCCGGTACTTACGCTAACGAATGTAGCTGGGTACAGTGCAACGATGAAGGATGCAAGTTCCATAGCAATAGCAACAGCTAAATTAACCTATGCTTTTGCGAATGCAACAGTACCAAAAGTGAATGTCATCTTAGAGAAGGCATATGGTAGTGCGTACATAACAATGAATTCGAAACATATTGGTGCGGATATGGTATTCGCTTTGGAAGGTTCTATGATTGGCACAATGGATGCCGAACTTGCAGCGCAAATCATGTATGCTGATAACAAAGAAGAGCAGGCAAACATTGCCAAGGAGTATAAAGAATTACAACAAAGTGCAGAATCAGCAGCAAAACGTGGTTATGTGGACGCTATTATAACACCAGAGAGTGTAAGACAACATGTAATCTATGCATTTGAAATGTTATTCACAAAGAGAGAGAGCCGCCCTAGCAAAAAGCATGGAACGGTTTAGAGTGAGGTGAAACTATGGAAACAGCTTTATTAAATACAGTAATGGGTATGTCCATTGTATTCCTTGTACTTTGGTTAATTAGTGGAATTATTGGGCTTTTCAAGCACATCAATAAGTTGGAAATGGCCTTAAAACAAAAAAAGAAACCTATTGAAATAAAGAGCGAAACTGTATCAAGGCAGCCTGCAACTGTAGAAGAAATTGATGTAACCGATGATCTTGAATTAGTTGCGGTTATTACAGCCGCTATCCATGCTTATGAAGCATCCAATGGAAATCCAGTCCCAGCCAATGGACTATATGTAAGGTCGATAAGAAAAGTGAATAAATCTAAATGGCAAAATGCCTAACGTTAAGGAGGATTACATAATGAAGAACTATACAATCACTGTAAATGGAAACGTTTATGAAGTAAGTGTAGAAGAGAATACTGCTGGTGTAGTGGCAGCACAGGCAGAATCAACTCGCGTTGCACCAAATCAAATTGCACCAGTAGTATCGAAAGCAGCACCAGCAGTTACACCAGCAGCCACACCTACGCCTGCAAAGCCAGCCATACCTTCTGGAACATCTGGTATCAAAGTAAATTCGCCTATGCCAGGTAAGATTTTAGATATAAAAGCAAATGTTGGCGATGTAGTAAAAAGAGGTCAGGCAATCTTAATTCTGGAAGCAATGAAGATGGAAAATGAAATCGTTGCTCCAAATGATGGGACGATTGTAAGTATAAATACTTCTGTGGGAGCTAATGTGGAAGTTGGAGATGTTTTAGCAACCTTAAATTAGTTTAAACAAACAGGAGGATAACGGAATGGATTACGTATTAGATACGCTTCGGAATCTAGCAGATCAAACCGCTTTTAGGAATCTTTATTGGGGAAATTACTTGATGATTTTGGTTGCCTGCGTGTTTCTATATTTAGCAATAAAAAAAGGATACGAGCCACTTTTGTTAATACCGATTGCATTTGGTATGCTATTAGTTAACATGTTTCCAGGTATCATGGCGGCACCTTATGAGGATCCCGTCACTGGAATCGAAACGGCAGGTGGTTTATTACACTATTTCTTTCTATTAGATGTATGGAGTATATTGCCTTCACTTATTTTCCTTGGTGTTGGTGCGATGACAGACTTTGGTCCGCTGATTGCGAATCCAAAGAGTTTTTTACTTGGAGCAGCGGCACAGTTAGGTATCTTTGGTGCATATATCTTAGCGATCGCAATGGGATTTGTCGATAAGGCAGCAGCAGCGATTTCAATTATAGGCGGTGCGGATGGACCTACCTCAATCTTTCTTGCTGGTAAACTTGGGCAAGCACAGTATATGGGAGCCATAGCAGTTGCGGCATATTCCTATATGTCTTTGGTACCAATCATTCAGCCACCAATTATGAGATTATTAACAACGGAAAAAGAACGCGCGATAAAGATGGAGCAATTACGACCAGTTTCAAAGCTTGAGAAAATATTGTTCCCAATTGTTATTACTATTGTTGTATCATTATTACTTCCTGATGTAGCACCACTTGTTGGAATGTTAATGCTTGGTAATTTATTTAGAGAATGTGGTGTTGTTAAGCCATTACAAGAAACTGCATCGAATGCTTTAATGTATATTGTTGTTATTTTACTTGGAACCTCGGTTGGTGCTACCACAAGTGCTGAGGCGTTCTTACAGGTAGATACTTTAAAAATCGTAGCTCTTGGTTTAGTTGCATTTGCACTGGGCACAGCAGGAGGGGTACTCTTAGGTAAGCTTATGTGTAAGCTTACTCATGGAAAGGTTAATCCGTTGATTGGTTCTGCTGGTGTATCTGCGGTACCTATGGCAGCTCGTGTCTCTCA
>DPVV01000096.1 GCA_003526525.1 Lachnoclostridium phytofermentans
TAAAGAAAAGTTATGCCCGCCTCGAACACGTGACATAAAATCCTTTGTTGTAAATACATAATATCCCGCTTTTTTAAGTAAAACTTCTAGGTTTGCAACCGTCGTATCGATTCCTTGCCCGGCTGCACCACCAACTAAAATATTGTACATATCGCACCTCCTTAATTTAGTTTTTATTGTATTATATAACTTATATTACCATAAAATAATCAATTTTGAGTAGTATTTTTATACACATTTCAATATAATCTATTTTAGATTGTTAATATATGTCTATATACAATATTAATCGTCTTATTTTTGTATTATATTAATATTTCAATTAATTATGATATTATTTTCATATTGCAAGCACTATTCATCGAAACTATACAATAACTTTGAATTCTCCAACTATCACAATGACTTCTTGTGATTTTGCTAATTATCTATATAACCAAGAATTTATAGTCTTAATATTTAGTCTGAAAAAGTCTGTCTATAGGCGTGTTTATGAAAAAATTTTGACGTTATACTATATTCATAAAATGGTGTATTATGTATAATCAAATTAAATCTTAGTCATGCTGACTACTATATGTTTTATCTATTTATAACTGACGAAATTAATGAGAAAGCAACAGAGCTGCCACTACTGTGACAGCTCTGTATAAAGGCAATATGTTATTTAACTGTAATATAGGTATTGCTGTAAAAAGGCATATACCACTCTTTGATATCCCATAACTTCTTAAAATCATCTATGGAAACCTTTCGATTATAGCATTCCGGTTCCTCCATACTATTAGCGAGGTATTCTAACGATTCCGCAATATAAAAATAATTATCATCATAACCAATCACAGGCGACTTTACTGAAAACTTTGAACTATATATCACGCTGTAATATGAATTTAACAACTTTTACATTGCCATCCATTTCTGAACCATTTATGCAGAATCCACATTTTTTAGTGTAAAAATTAATATTTTCTGTTTTATCTTCCGGAGTTACATAATGTTATTGTTCTCCAATCACTATAGTATTCCAGAGCATATTTAAAAGCTCCAGTACCTAACCCACGATGTTGATATTCTGGTATCAAACATAGACAACCCAAGTAATAATTTCCTTCTCCCCTATTCTCAAGAGATATCACGCCTATTGGTATGTCATCTACAGTTGTAATATGTTTTTCCGATTTTTGCAGCGATAAAGCCATACTTTCTTTCGTTTTTCCATACGCTGGACATTCACCATATAACTTCTCCCATTTTTAACTTTAACTCACTCATACAATAACTCCATATTTTTCTGGTTCTCTGCTTCTTATTACCATTATTATAATAGACCATCTTTTAGAGATAAAAATTCAAGATTAAATTGACTTCCTAAACGCGCAAGTTCACCTAGTACACGATTTAATCCACTATCTGTTTTATACCAATTATCTCTATTAATATCGTGTCCCTTTTCATAATAGGGAACAGAACTAATATAGAACTTAGTGTTAGGAAACGCAAATTGATAGAACATTAGGCATCTCCTTGCATGAAAGTTTTTACAGCATATAATTGCTGTTTTGGGACTAATGCCTTTGTCATCAAGTACTTGTCTTGTATATCTTGCATTTTCAGCTGTGCTCCCAGATCGGTTTTCACCAATAATCTTTTCTTTTGCAACGTTATTTATTGTTAATACATCCGTATAGAAATCGCATTCCGTCAGATAATCTTTATGATATATCTCACATTTTGATTTTACACCATTAAATTTTCCAGTCTTTACACTGACACCACCCGAGGGAACTATTATAGGTGCATAACCATTTTCCCATAATCTAGCAGCTTGTTCCGGTAATTCTGGATACGAACCCCCAGGTATCATAATAACATCCGATTTTTCCAAAATATCTTCAACAAAAATAAAATTCGTTATATCTTCAATTATTCTTATATTCATATTTATTTCCCCTTTTTTTAAGAAATTAGTTTTGGATTAGTTTCGGATATTACTTATTTTATTCCTGCTATAATAACGTGATTGCTTGCTCCTAATATTGATTTTTCACGACATATACGGTACTGATAATCACACCAAACTTCAAATTCATCAAAACTTAAGGAGTCTACTTTCTCTTGTAGCAATGGAGATATCCCATCTTGAGCAAAATGATCTATTATTTTTAAACCATTTCTTTTGTATAGCTCTTCCATTTCATCCATGCTGGAATAATACGTATCAGTCCAAAAACATTTCTCGTCCTCATGTTTTATAACTCCAGTATTGATTATCTGCTCTGCTAATTTCATATCTAAATACCGTCTATCACCCATAGCTACATGTTGAATAACATAATATCTAGGTATGTAAGAAGTAACTAAAATTCCTCCCTTTTTTAGAACCCTAAGTGATTCAGAAAAACATTTTTGTCTTTGATTTTCAGTAATTAAGTGATAAAACGGACCCATATTAAGTACAACATCAAATGACTCATCTTTAAAAATGTTCATATCTGTTGCATCTAAAACCGAAGTATTCATATTATAGTTTTTATCCATCAACTTTTGTTTAATTAATTCAATATGTCTAGGAGTAATGTCTGTGGCAGTAACCTCATAACCTTTATCCGCTAAATAAAATGCATATACTCCTGTTCCAGCAGCACAATCTAGTACCTTCATTTTATTGTCTAATAATTCATCAAATATTCTTGTTGTTGTTATGAACTCAATCTTTCTGGCATTATTGGTTGTTAGCCTATCTTCTTCTTTGTAATTTTCATAGCAATCCACAATTATATTTTTCATATCCATTCCTCCATACTAAGAATAATAGATTATATACTAAAAAAGCTCCCTCCTTTACTTATATTTCAAGGACAGGAGCGTAAGTATCAAACGTATGTACTTTATAATGTCCGAATTGGGAAAAACATGTATCCTTTCCTTGTTTCAGGGCAATTAAAATCATGCACAGCACCTACAAGAGGTATATTGTTCTCCTGTAAATATTTAATAACATTTTGAAAAGTATCGTTATTTTCATTTTCAACGTAAATATACTCATACCCAGGTACAACCCATTTTGTCCATCCAAGCGGAGCTTCTGAATCATCTAAGCATTCAACTCCAGCGAGATATAATCCTTGTGAAAAATCATTTTCCCAAGGGTTGAACGAGTGCGAAAAATCAGACATTACTCCCCATATCCCGAGAAGATTTCCGTTATCATCCTTTTTCGCTAAATGTGATACTTCACTAAAATGAGAGTTTGCATCTTCCCAAAGTTTTTTAATGAATCCATCGCCATCCTTTGTAGATCCTTCTTTTCCGATAACTATAAATGAATCTATTATACATTTTTCTATGTTCATCTAAAGCCTCCATTACATATTAAGGTTTTCTTGAAAGTGCCAAATCTATCGTATCGTAAAGTGTAATTTTACCTCCAAAATCTTCAATTGTTTCTTCTATTTCAGAAAAAAACTTGAGTCTTTTTTGTTCTTCAATAGCAATATGGTCCGAATAAGTTCCTAAAAGTGAAACATACTCCTTTGCATTAAAGGTTCTTGTTCTGTGGTACAGCTGATAATTCACATCAATGAATCCATATTTTTTACTGATATCCGCACGATTTTTGGCATCTTCTTCACTATATTCCGCACTGCTTAATGAACCTGGCATATATCTTGAGTATATTTTCTGCATAGCAACATGGAGTTCTTCTTTTTCTTTATCCTTAAAGGGATGATTTGCAAATCGAGCAAAAACTCCCCCACTTTTTAACATATCGTAAACCTTTGTATATCCTAATTCTTCGGGAATCCAATGGAAAGCTGATGCAGAAAATATTAAATCAAACGTATTTGTCGGACATTCATAATCTTGAAATGCAATGTTTTTAATATGTAAATTCTTATAATCACAGAATTTTTGTCTTGTATACTCTGCTAATTTATCCCCCAATTCAATAGCAGTTAATGAACATCCTTTCTCAAGTATAGGAAATGTAGCTTGTCCAGTTCCGATTCCTATTTCAAGAACTTTACTTAATTGATTTATTTCTTTAACAGCAAAAATGTCGTTATACAACTCAGTAACATAAGTTGGACGCCATTTGTCATAATCAAAGTAAACAGTATTAAATGTCGTTTCTAAACCCTTTATAATTGCCACTGTATTAACCTCCAGGTAAAAATTCTGTAATACAAAATTTGTGAATATCAATATCAATTTCTTATACCATAATATCATATTGAACAAATTAAATAAACATGATTTGCCAGTAATGTAGACTAGTTTCTATATGTACCTCTTACTTTTTCTTAAATGGTGTGTACTTTCTCCATTAGAGCAAGCAGTGAATTTGTTAAACTGCTGTTATTTCTCCTACACTAAATCCAAGAATTTTCCATTGCTATCATATACAAACATGGTATCATCTTTCATAAAGATTGTCATGGTCGCTGGCTAAGTAAATTTTATCGAGCCCTAACTCTTTTGCATAAGCCATCGATTTTATTATAAGTTTTTGACTTATAAGATTGCCCCTAAATTTCTCTCCAACAAACATAAAACCAATGTATGGAGTATACGGTACATCTGGAATACACTCGGTCTTGGCAACGGTACAAAAACCTGTAATTTCATCATTTTCAATTGCTATAATCCACTCTGTAAAATGTGCTTTTTTCATTGCATTTTCTAAACTTTTTCCTGCATTCCACAAATAATTTTCAGCATAATCAATTCGTTTGAATAAATCTTTTTTCCTGATGGCATAAAAT
>DPVV01000251.1:0-1586 GCA_003526525.1 Lachnoclostridium phytofermentans
TCAGGTGTGATAATGCTTGCGTATATGGCATCTTTACACCTGAAACAGTATAGGAAACTTAGTTCAACTTATATATTCTGCATATCTTCTTGTTCCATGATAAACACTGCATTTAACCAATCTAAATCAACATACATCAGTGTTTCTAGTGCAAATTTAAGTATATATTAGTATAGTAATACCTACTTAAATACAAAATCAACTTACTTAAAATAAGCCTCAATTATCTTCTTAGCAACTGGTACCGCATATCTACTACCAGTTCCAGAACTTTCTACGATTACACTAATTGCTATCTGAGGATTTTCAACTGGAGCAAATCCAACAAACCAAGCATGAGAAGGTTTTCCTATTTCATAATCGGCTGTACCAGTTTTTCCAGCTACACTGACTTTCATACCGGATAATCTTGTACCAGTACCATTTTTCACAACTTCCTTCATATAATCCGATAGGATATCAGCTTCTTTTTTCGAGATAACTTGACCATAACTGTCTGGATTATATCTCTTTACAATACGACCGTCAAAGGTTTCAACTCGGTCGACTAGATATGGTTTCATCATTAAACCGCCATTTGCAACAGTCGCTGCAATCATTGCATTATGAAGAGGAGAAATCTGTGTTTTCCCTAGACCTATCACTGTCTGAGGAAAATCATTTGGATCACTCTGACCATATAAGACAAAGCTGCTTTGTGCAGTCTTAAAAGAAGTCGGAAGTGTCTTATTGAATAACATGGATTCACAAAAATTACGGAACGAATCCATATTTAAACTACTGCCAAGGTTAGCAAATGACGTATTACATGAATTTGCAAAAGATTCCTTCAGATTTTCTTTCCCATGACTAGAACCATTGGCACAATGGATGGTAACATGGTTAATTCGATCTTCGCTCTTGCATTGATACCTGTAATCTTCATAATTCGGATTCTCTCTCATGTATTCAAGTGTGGTTAGTATCTTAAATGTTGAACCAGGAGGATATAGTCCTTGCGTTGCACGATTTAATAATGGTGAGGCCTGATCCTTATTTAAGCTCTCCCACTTCTCTGTAATCGTATTCGGATTATAGTCGGGTTTTGATACCATCGCTAGAATTTTTCCTGTAGATGGCTCTAATACTACGACTGCTCCTCGATAATCTCCAAGTGCATCATATGCCACTTGCTGTAGTTTTGCATTTAAGGTTGATACAACATTATCTCCAGCGGTTTTCACACCATTTAGTGTATTTGTTAACTTACCAAATCCACTGACACTTGAGGTTAACATGGTAAAACTCTCTGATTGCTCAATTCCTGTTCTTCCATGTAAAACACGCCCTACGGCATGAGAAAATACATTACCATATGGATAAACGCGGATATCCTCTCCAGCATCATTCGTAATCGTCTGAGCAAGCACAGCGCCATCGGAAGATAAAATCTTTCCTTGCTCAATTTGCTGGGCTAATAAGTCCTGACGTTTATTATAAGCGTTATTGACAACTGTTTTACCTTGCGCTACTAGGAAATAGCTATAATACCCGATGACCAAAAATAAAAGAAAGGAAAAAATATAAGTTAAACTGTATATCGATCG
>DPVV01000251.1:1673-8809 GCA_003526525.1 Lachnoclostridium phytofermentans
ACACTACATTAACTTCTGCTCCTTGATTATCTTCTTTATTAGTGGAACGACTTCTAGTAACCTTTGATGTGTTTTTTTCGGAATTTTCAGTAGAGGATTCTTTTTTACTACTCTTACTACTTAATTTTTCCTGTTCCCTTTTTCTCTCTGAAGCAAGTTTACGCTTTGCAAGACGCCTCGCCATCATTTCCTGAGCTCTCTTAAGCTCCTCCTCACTTCTCATGTGAAGAACATACATACCCTGTATAATACTGAACACAATGATACTGCTAATTACAGAAGAGCCACCGTAGCTAACAAGCGGTAACGTTACACCAGTGGATGGAATACATTTGATTGCACCACCGATATTTAAAAATACCTGTGAAATATACATTGTACTTAAACCTAGTGCTGTCAATTTATAAAATGGATTTTCAAACTTCACGCTGATATTAACAAACATAATAAAACAGCTTAAACATATTAATATTAAGCAAATTCCTATAATTGCACCAAACTCCTCTGATAATGCAGAGAAGATAAAGTCACTTTCCGCTACCGGAATACTGGTAGGTAACCCCATGTTTAACCCCATACCAGTAAATCCACCGGTACCAATGGCAAATAAGGACTGTGCCACCTGATACCCTTCCTTTTCTATCACCGCAAATGGATCTAAGAAGGCCGTGACACGAACACGAACATGACTAAACATCTGATAAGCAACCACCGATGCCAGAGCACCGAAGGATAGCCCTGAAACTAAGTAAAACAATTTTCCGGTTGCACAATAAAGCATAATTATATAAGTAAAGAAAAATAACAGTGCACCGCCCAAATCCTTTTCCAATACTAGTACTAAAACATGAGCTGCAGCAAGGATAGTTACAAATACAACTCGCTTAAAATCATGCCGCTTACTTAACACAGAAGCAACAAAGAAAATAAATAAAATCTTCACAAACTCCGAGGGTTGGAAACGAAAATTACCAATAATAATCCAGTTTTTCGCACCATAAACAACATCACCGAAGAAAAGAACAAATAATAATATTGCTAAACCGGCAAATCCATAGAGGAAGGATAATTTCCCCCATAACTGAACGCGGTCAATTAACATAGGAACTACCAAGCATACTGCTAGCGCAATGCTTGCGATTATAAACTGCCTTACTCCCTTTTGAAAAGATAATCTGGTAATCATTACAAAACCAAACATTAATAATGTCATCATATTTCGATAAACTAACTGCGACATTCGCTTGTAGCTCGTCTTATACAATAAACCTGTAATGATAAATACAATTAATTGCGTCAAATATAAAAAAATGATCTCGATATTGTTACTGGTAATGTAAAGTGTAATAAAGCTAACTCCATGCATTAGATACATTAACAAGCTCATCATCCTATATCGATTTTCTCTTGCTTTCGTATTCTTCATGACTAACACGCGAAAACTTAAGAATGTATAGAAAGTCATTAAAAGAATAAGCGAATATTTCGTTATTTCAACTATTATATTGGTCATAGTACCTCATTTCTACGCTACACTTTGCACCTGAAATCATTTCTGATCGTAGGCTGGACATTTGCGACGAGGACAACGCAGACTCAAATATCCGTTTTCTTAAAAACACGCATTCTCAGTAGGTTGGAAGTTTATGCCGAGGATTACGTAGGCAAAAACTTCTTATAGGATACCTCGTTTAAAATGCCCTTTGGAATACTCCTCACCTGGTAAACTTCCTGATTCTCCATAACAATAAACACGAACGAATTGCCTTAATACCTTGGCTACTTCATTCTCATCCTCAAATGTAAAATCGAGTCTAAGACTCTTTGGTGCCAGAGATAATACTTCAGATTGACTAGACAGTAACGATAAACACTTCGAATTGTAAATGGTATTATAACAGTAGTTACAATTAGTTTTCACACGAAACTTCATATGCATACGGTCTTCCAGAATGGCAGGTTGGTTTAGATTTCCCGGTTTACATTCTGTTGTATTCTTTCTAACACATTGTGCAGAAACCATAAGCGGTAAATATCCATACACCAAAAGATCAAAATTCTTACAACCTAATTTTATTAACTCTGATTGATTAAGTTCAATAGATGCAGTAAAATTATTGATTCCAAGATCTTGATAAAACTTCTCTGCTTCATGATTTAATACATACATATTATAATCCAAACGGATTTCTTTGCTCGTTTTTAGTTCGGTTCGAAGAAGGTAAAGTTCTTCAAAGTTTTTAATCACATACCCATCTATAGTATCGACCATCCACAACTCTTTATTCTTTAAATATTCATCATATGTGGGTGCTCTCATAATATGTGGAAGTAAAAGATATACTATTTTTCCTCTCTCTTTGCACCTAGCAACTAAATTCGGCAATTCTTTCCTTGAAAGCTCCGCTAGATCAAGATACACGATTTGTACCTCTGGACAATCCAATACTGGAGATAGCTGATTTTTGTTTCGAATGGTTGTTATTAATCCAATATGATCCCTAGTTTCTGTTGTTCCAATTTGATTCTTAGTTTCTGTTGTTCCAATTTGATTCTTAGTTTCTATTGTTCCAATTTGATCCATGGTTTCTGAATCAACCAGTTCTGATAATTTGTCTACTTGATTGTTCGAATGATCCCCAACTTCACGTCGAAAAGCAGATGCCATTGCTTCTTCTAACTGTATAAGAGCAGTTCTTCGAAGTTCATTTAGCTTACTAACGGGTAAAAATACATTTCCCTCCAAGTATATCGTAAGGTTATCAAACTCAAACGGTGTATCCTTGGTCTTCATTAATTTTTCCCTGATATTTTCTTCCGACATCGGTTGGTTCTTAGCTTCCATTACAATCTCACCATATTCGGTAATCGTAATCGGTTCCGTCTTATCCGCTAAACTATCGCTTGAAATATCTGCCCAAACAGTGAAACTCATTGGTTCTCCAACCTTTGCATAAAAACTTCCATAAGCTAGGACTTTCTTGTCAGTGTCATAGTATTTCTCCGATAATTCTGATAGCAATGCCTCATTCTTGGTACGGTAAACCTCATCACCAATCTCTATTTTACTTCCAGGCTTCACATTGGTAGTTAGAATATGACCTTTCCCTACCCCGTCCTTTACCGTAAAATCATAGGTTTTTTCTCCTGAATTACGAAATTCTAAGATATCTTGTGCATTTACATCCTCTTTTAATAGAATTTCTGCTTGAATACCTTTTTTTGATTTTACACTACCAACTAAGACACCACTGTGATTAGGGCGATGCATTGACATCATTTCTTTACCGTTATGGGAGTTGTAATATCCCTGATTAAAACCACCACGGTTATATAAATCCTGTAAACGAAGCATTTCATCTCTTAGTACTTTAGGATTGTTTTTATGAAATTCTCTATACTTAATAGAACCCAGTTCAAGATAGCGATCAATTTCTCTTCGATATGCTTCCACGACACCTGCACTATACTCGTATCGTTTCATACGGCCTTCAATTTTAAAGGAATCGATTCCTGAATCCATTAAATCTGCTACATTAGAAAGAGTGCACATGTCCTTAGGACTTAAGATATAACTCTCCTCGGAACTTGATACACGTTTTCCTTGTTCGGATACTCGATATTCCATACGACAAGGTTGTGCACAACGACCTCTGTTACCGCTTCGCCCACCAATCATGCTACTCATAAAACATTGACCAGAATAGCAATAGCAAAGTGCTCCATGAACAAAGGATTCTATCTCAAGTGATGTTGTTTCTCGAATTCGTTTTATCTCCTTTAAATCAAGCTCTCTTGATGTAACCATACGGGTTACACCATACTCCTTTAGTACTTCAGCCCCCTGTGCCATGGTTAATGTCATCTGGGTACTAGCATGGATCGGAAGGTCTGGAAAATTTTCATGAATAAACCTCATAACTCCAACATCCTGTACAATTACTGCATCTAAACCATGTTCATAGTACTTTCGAATATATTCATATAAGGAATCTTCTAATTCCTCCTGTTTTAGTAATGTATTTACTGTTAGATAAAGTTGCTTCCCTCTCACATGCGCATAATCAATTGCATCTAACAGCACATCTTCCGTAAGATTATTTGCATAAGCTCTTGCACCAAATTTCATGCCACCGATGTATACAGCATCACAGCCAGCATTGATCGCTGCTCTCATGCTTTCTACAGAACCCGCAGGTGCCAATATTTCTACTTTTTTCATTCATAACCTCATTTCTGTAAAGAAAGAAAAGGCCGTCAATGAGATGACAGCCTAATTCTAATAAGTTTTATTATGTTATCTATTTTTTCTACTCTCATTAAGTTCTGTTTCTAGACGAATCACCTTTTTTTGTTCTTCTAAGTACTCCGATTTTGTCGCTGCCAATTCATTCTGAGCACTCTCAAGTTTCGTCTGTAACAAAATAATCTCATGCTTTAAGTCAAAGATTTCTTCGCTCTTTTTATCTGATTCTGCTTCTATCTGTTGTTCCTGCTTTTTTAATTTAAAAAAATCATCTGCAATGTTAATATTCATCAGCACATTTCTCATCTCAGTATCAAGCGAACGGTAAAAATCCTGTTTTTTAAATTCCGCATATTTATTATTAATATAAGTCGCTACTTTTTGTAAATATTCTTCACTCTCATACCCTCTGAGAGTGTATCGTTTGTTATTAATAATTACCTCAATATCCGTCCTCTTGTTCATACCGTCCTCTTTTCTAGAATCATAAATAATTCTTATACGTCTGGCAAACTCAGATTAATTATCTTTGGTAGCTGATTTCATAAGCAAATGTGTGATATTGGAACCTAATCCAATATCCTAATTATACGCATAAGTCGATTGCTTGACAATAGCTTTCTTTATAATTCCTTATTTTCATACGGTAAACCACAATGTAAATAAGCTTCCTGCGTCACAACTCTTCCACGTGGTGTACGAAGGATTAATCCATTCTGGACCAAGTATGGCTCGTAAACCTCTTCAATCGTACCAGAATCTTCTCCAATTGTCGTAGCAATTGCATCAATTCCAACTGGACCACCAGAGAATTTTTCAATCATCGTAACTAAAATCTGACGATCAATATGATCTAACCCCAACTTGTCCACTTCTAATATATCAAGTGCAAAACGTGCCACCTCTTCGGTAATACGTCCGTCATATTTTACTTGAGCAAAATCCCTAACTCTCTTTAATAATCGATTTGCTAATCTTGGAGTTCCACGAGAACGCCTTGCAAGTTCTGTAGCACCACAATCATCGATCTCAACCTGTAACACCTTCGCAGAACGAGTAATTATCTGTTTTAATTCCTCCGTTGTATAAAACTCCAAACGATTGACCACACCGAAACGGTCACGAAGCGGAGCTGTTAACATGCCAGCTCTAGTTGTTGCACCAACTAACGTAAATCTAGGTAAATCCAAACGTATCGATTTTGCAGTTGCACCTTTTCCAATTACAATATCGATGACGTAATCCTCCATCGCAGGATATAATAACTCCTCCACCTGTCGATTCAAACGGTGAATTTCATCGATAAATAAAACATCTCCCTCTTGAAGATTGTTTAAAATTGCTGCCATATCTCCTGGTTTTTCAATTGCCGGTCCAGCTGTAGTTTTTAAATTAACACCCATTTCATTTGCTATAATACCAGCTAATGTTGTTTTACCTAGCCCAGGAGGTCCAAAGAATAATACATGATCTAAAGACTCCTTTCTTTGTTTCGCAGCCTCTATGTATACCTTTAGATTCTCCTTTGCCTTTTTTTGTCCGATATAGTCCTCGAGCATCTGGGGACGAAGGCTACTTTCTAACTTAACGTCCTCCTCCATCAGCTCAGTTGTTATCATTCTCTTTGCCATAGTGTACCTCTATCCGTCTATTAAAAATTGCGCAAACTTAACTTAAGCACATCCTCTGACGTCATATTTGATGTAATTTCTACTGCCTTAACAGCCTTAAGAGCGTCCGTAGCAGAATATCCGAGGGATACCAATGCTTGGACGGCTTCCTCTCGAATTCCATCATTATTGACCTTGCCTCCACTAGATACCATCTGATTTGACTGGAAACTAGCTTCAAAAGCATCATCTAACTTAAACTTATCCTTTAATTCTAAAATCAATTTACTTGCAGTCTTTGCTCCAATCCCCGGTGCTTTTGAGATAGCCTTCACATCTTCTGCTAACACAGCAAAACGTAAATCATCGGTTGATATCGCTGATAAGATTCCTATTGCACCTTTTGGACCAATACCATTTACTGTAATCAGCAATTTAAACATAGCTAAATCTTCACGATTTATAAAACCAAACAGCGCCATGCCATCTTCCCTTACCTGAAGATACGTATGAAATTTCACTTTATCTCCAATCGCAGGCAAATGAGAATGGACCGTATGTGGAATAAAAATCTCATACCCCATTCCATGGTTGTCTACGACAACATAATTTTCTTTAACCTCAGCTAATTCGCCTTGTACAAATGCTAACATTCATTCCTCTCATTCTATCATCCATTCTAGTGCCCAATTTTCTAACAATGACCATCCTTTGCACCAGCTCAAATTCCCAGATGAAAAGTATATTTCTTATCTTAATCATTTAACTGTTCAAATTCTCCTTCAACCATAGTTAACCGACCTTCATCTATAAAGGAAATTACCTTAAACGGTTGTATTTTAAGTGCTTCCGCTATTTGGAGTGCATTACTATTTGGATATTCCAATAAATATTTCTCGATTTTTTCAAATAACTTGTCATCAATTACTTTACACTCCTCACAAACACTTTTTTTCATTCGATGCCAAAAAATCTTATGGCAGTGTCGGCACATACATAAATCCATGATAATTCTTATCTCCTTCTACATTAATGTAGCGAATAAATTTAGTATCTGCTGCACTAATTTCGTATGCCAAGGACGATTTTTCCATTCCTTATATGTTACCTCACGGCACTCTTCCATAGTTTTAAGCAAGTCCTCTTTAATGGTAGAAATAACATCGCTATTACACATAAAAACACCACATTCATAATGCAAATAAAATCTACGATAATCCATATTTATAGTCCCTACAATACCACAATCTTCATTTATAATAGTCTTCGCATGAATAAAT
>DPVV01000185.1:0-4170 GCA_003526525.1 Lachnoclostridium phytofermentans
ACGACGCTCTTCCGATCTTATTCTAACGGTACAATTTTCCGTTAACTATAATAAAAAAATAGAAGAATTAGAAAATTATCGATTAAGATATCTTAAAAACAATGTGGAGGCTATTTTTAAAGATTCCAATCAAATTATTTTAGACATTATAAATTTAGGTAATCAAAACGAGGATATTCAAAAGTATTTATATTATCCTATGGAAAAAGATATACTAAAAGCAGTTAATATATTAGATTTTATAAAAGTTATACGTACACAAAAGGATTCTTTTATTTCAAGTATAGAACTTTATACAGAAAAGAATAAAGTACATATCTCTACCTTTACCGGTATTAATTTTAGTTCTAATACAGAAGATTTTTTAAAAGAACAGGGTATTTTTCATACAGAGACGAAATATCAAAATAGTAAACGCTGGATTTCTCACCGGGTTATGACATTTGGTAATCGGGAACACCGGGTATATTCCTTTGCTGCTAAATACCCATTATATACGGAAAATCCTTCTATGGTAAAAGGTTATGTGGCAGTGAATATTAAAGAAGATGGATTTTATAGGCTTCTAAAGGATTTTATTACAGGAGAATTAGATGCTGTAGCAATTATGAACCGCCAAGGGGAAATCATTGCGATAGAAGGAAATACAGAAGGATTTCATACTTTATTAGAGGATAAACAAGAACTGATAGATGACATAATTTCAGAAGAGGGGACAAAGGGAAGCTATAGAATTGGGGATACGGTTGTTATTAGCCAATCTGCAGGTATAGAAGATTGGGTTATTATTAATATGGTTTCCACGAAGGAATATTTTGATGAAACACGGAAAATTCAAATGAATATTTTATATTTTTCCTGTACTGTAATTTTTGTTGGTATTCTTATCTCCTACCTTTTTGCTAAGAAACTATACAGACCTTTTCACATAATAATTAATAGGTTGGATAGGATGAAGTTCAGTAAGAAGGCAAGGGAAAGTGAATATTACTATATTGATAGGGCAATAGAAGAATTATATGATAGGGCAATAGAAAAAGAAGAAGTATTGTATGAGAACAGAAATATCATAAAGCGTGATTTAGTTTTAAATCTTTTGTCAGCAAAGATTACAAATGAAAAGGATGTGGATGATAAATTAACGCTTTTAGGTTGTAATTTGCCTTTCCATTCCCATTATGTACTGATTATTAAACTTCACCAGAAAATATACAATAGTTTAGATGAGTTAACAAGAAACGTACTTATTTATAATATGACTTACTTTTTTGACAATTATTCAAACAGTGACGCACGTTGTTTGTCCGCGGATTTATTTGACGGAACGGTCTGTGTTGTCTTTTCTATGAAAGAAGATGATAAGAGAGAATTAGCCATCTTAAGAAATAAGTTTACAGATTATATGAAGATTAACTTTTCCGTAGATGCAATTATACTTCAAAGTGTTGGTTTTTCAAAGCTTATAGAGGTACATAAAAATTATCAACGATTAGAAAAGCTTATAGATTATTTATATTTTATGCCACACGTTTACTTTTTAAATGAAGAAGAATTAAAGGCTAAAGTATCTAATTTAAAAGAAACCATGGATATTGATTTTGAAAGTTTTAGTGAAGCACTGGTTTCCAGAAAATTAGGACATATTGAAATTATATTAAGGAACTTCATTACAGTAGCTGCGGAACTTACGGTTTCAGCAGAATATTTAAATGGAGCGGTACTAAAATTTGTGTTTTTATATAATCACTTTATGAGAGATATTATGAAAGAAAGTAAAAATAAGAACGATACTCAGTTATTTAAAGATATTAATGAGTTATATAATGTAGAGGATTTTTATTATTGGTTTATGAAATTAATTGAAACTACCTTTGATGAATTGTCCAGATTAGAAGAAAATCCAACTAAGACTGTAGTACAATTAATAGAAAAAGTGATTATGGAGAACTTAGAGGAAAATCTTTCTTTGGAATTTATTGCAGAGAAGGTGTTTTTAAGTCCAAAGTATATTAGCCGGATTTTTAAAGAAGAAAGCGGAATGAATATAACACAGTTTATGACGGAATGTAAATTAAAAAAAGCCGCTAAATTGTTGGTAGAAAGTAATATTCCATTGGAGGAACTTATAAAACAAGTAGGATTTAGCAGTTCCAACTACTTCATTAAAAAATTCAAAGAAAAATATTCTATAACACCGGTTCAATACAGACGTAATTCAATTACATAGTAAATTGTCTAAAGCAGATATAAAAACAACACCGTAATATTTCATAAGTTGTAATAGGTACAATGAATAGAAATATTACGGTGTTTTTATTTTGGTATTTTTCACACAGTTATTTATTGAAAATACAAGGAAAGGAGAAATGGTAATAGAATGTGGAAATAATACTATTGCCTTTTTACAGTACAAATGGCAAGTAGAAGAATTAATACTCTAATATGGAATATTTGTGATTGTAATCGAATAGAGATGCCTTTATTCTATAACCGTAACGTTACAGGAAATACGGACAGAGGAGGCAAAATGTTAGAAAAGAAAAAGAAGAAGAAAAAAAGATTAGAAATACTAACGAATAAATGGTTATATCTTATGTTCTTGCCGGTATTTATATGGTTTTTGTTATTTGCTTATTTGCCAATGGGCGGGATGGTAATCTCTTTCCAAAAATACGATATCGTAAAGGGAATTTTAAATAGTACATGGGTTGGTTTAAAAAACTTTAAAATCCTGTTTACAGATCCATATTTCCCAAGGTTATTTAAGAACACACTTTTACTTAATATATTTGGATTAATTTTTGGATTTCCATTACCTATTATACTTGCTATTGCTTTTAATGAAATCGGAAGAAAGAAGTTTAAAAAGATAACCCAGACAATCAGCTATTTGCCTTACTTTATTTCCTCAGTAGTGGTAATGTCCATGGTAATTCAATTTGTTTCAAATTCAGGTTTGATTAATATGGTTTTAAATAAATTGGGACATGAAAGCATTAATTTCTTACAGATACCAAAATATTTTAGAACTATATTTATTACTACAGGAATATGGCAAGGAACGGGATTCGGAGCTATTATCTATATGGCTGCACTTGCAGGAATCTCTAACGAGCAATACGAAGCAGCTACCGTAGATGGTGCGGGAAAGTTTCAAAAAATGCTTTATATTACATTACCAGGGTTAGCTCCTACCATTGTAATTATGTTACTGATTAATTTAGGTTCCATTCTTAATGTGGGTCATGAACGTATTATCCTTTTATATAATCCTGCTATTTATGAAACAGCAGATGTATTTAATACCTATGTATATCGTGAAGGAATTACAAAAGGGCGATATAGCTATGCACAGGCAATGTCCATCTTTCAGAATACCGTAGGATTTGTATTAGTGTATCTTGCAAATAAAATTACTAGAAAGTTAGATGGTACAACTTTATGGTAAAAAGATATTAAAGTAGCGAATTTGTGCTAATGCCCAAATTTGCAAGATGGAGGCAGAATGGGGGATTTTACGTGAAACAAAAAATGGGATTTAGTGAAATTGTATTTGTAAGCATTTGTTACATAATAATTATATTTGTTTGTGTTGTAACCTTATATCCTTTTATCTACTTAATATCAGCATCGTTTAGCTCAGCTACCAGTGTTATGAAAAACGAGGTAGTACTATACCCAAAAGAATTTACTACAAAAGCCTATAGGGTAGTAATGGAATACAAAGGAATCTGGTTATCTTATTTAAACACAATTTTTTATACTCTTTTTGGTACTTTGTTAAGTTTGACTTTGACTATTTTAGCAGCTTATCCTCTGTCAAAAGAGAGATGGGCACCAAGAAAAGCCATGAGTTTGTTTATTGTCTTTACCATGTGGTTCGGGGGAGGTATGATTCCTTTCTACTTAGTTATGAGAGGATTAAACTTACTAGATTCCCGTCTTGGAATTCTTCTTTACCCTGCAATTAGTGCTTTTTACGTTATTATTTTTAGGACTCATTTCCAAAGCTTGCCGGCTTCTTTGGAAGAATCAGCAAATCTTGAAGGGGCAAATGATGCTCAGATTCTTATGAAAATTATCATTCCTCTTTCAAAACCGATTATGGCAGCAGTAGCACTTTATTATGCAGTAGGACGTTGGAATTCTTATTTTTGGGAGATGTTGCTC
>DPVV01000185.1:4369-5190 GCA_003526525.1 Lachnoclostridium phytofermentans
TTGGGAGATGTTGCTCCTTAGCAGTAATGAAAAATTCCCTGTTCAGGTATTATTACAGAGAATCATTATATCCAGCCAGTTAGGTCAGGATATTGCAAAAGCACTGACTAGAGGAGAAGCAAGTATACCTACTACCATTAAGTTTGCGGCTATTGTAATAACTACATTACCAATTATATTAATCTATCCTTTCTTACAAAAATATTTTGTAAATGGAGCCTTAGTTGGGAGCGTAAAAGAATAATGGGCACTACACTTTCAACTAGTTATGAGAGTGTTAAAAAATATAATCTTAAAGAGGAGGATTATGAAAATGTTTCAATCTAAAAAAAGATGGATCAGTATGTTACTAGTATCGGTATTATGTATTGGTATGCTTGCAGGATGCAGCAAAGGAGATACCGGCAATGGGGGAAAGAAAAATGATTCAGTGCAAACCAATCAAGAGGGTGGAACAAGTACAAAACCGGTAGAAATATCCATGTTTGTACCTAGCCGTTTACCAGAAGCAATTTATGATGAGAACACGTTAACTTTTAAAACTTTGGCAGATAAGCTAGATATCAAGTTAAGTATTGAATCCGTTGTTCACAGTGAAGCGAAGGAAAAATTTAGTGTTATCATATCCGGTGGTAAGTATCCAGACGTTATGGCAGGTTCTGTAAGAGATATTAATACCTTTGGTATGTCAGGTGCTTTTATTCCTCTAAATGATTTAATTGAGGAACACGCTCCAAATATTAAAAAATATTTATTAGAGAACAAAGAAGCTATGGCTCAAGCAGCTGCAAGTGATGGTAAGATCTATGGTATTCCTATGC
>DPVV01000449.1:0-1512 GCA_003526525.1 Lachnoclostridium phytofermentans
CGCATAGATAGATGGCTATGAAATGAACTGACAATAGGAAGCCCTTATTGTCAGTTTTTATCCGTGACAAGGAAAAGTTCGCGAAGCCTGCTTTTTCTTGTAGATTCCTTCTCAATCATGTCAAAATATAAAAAAGCTATGCTACAGCTTTTTCTTAAAATAGATAATCTTTCTTGTTTTACAGTACTCAATATGTTAGAATATCATAGATTAAGTAATCAGATTGGAGAAGAACAATGGATTTTATTGAATTATTAAAGGTCATATTTCTTGGTATTGTCGAAGGAATCACAGAATGGCTGCCAATTAGTAGTACCGGTCATTTACTGTTAGTAGATGAATTTCTAAAAGTAAATTTAAGTAAAGATTTTATGTCTATGTTTAATGTAGTAATACAGTTAGGCGCAATTCTTGCAGTCGTAGTATTATTTTTTAAGAAACTATGGCCATTCTCAAAGGAAGAGAAAAACTATATTAAAAAAGATACATTTACTTTATGGTTTAAAATAGTTGTAGCTTGTATTCCTGGAATCGTGATGATACCATTTGACTCGAAGATAGAAGAGTTATTCTTTAATCCTCAAACAATCGCTACCACCTTAATCTTATACGGTATTTTATTCATTGTCATTGAAAATCGCAATGCTGGAAAGCAGCCTAAGGTTGCAAAGTTATCCGACATTACATACCAGATGGCGTTTATGATTGGTTTATTCCAAATTCTCGCAATGATTCCTGGTACATCAAGATCTGGTGCTACAATTATTGGAGCAATGTTACTTGGAGCTTCTCGTTATGTAGCTGCAGAATTTACTTTTTTCTTAGCGATTCCAACAATGTTTGGTGCAAGTTTTCTTAAATTATTAAAATTCGGATTTACGTTTACTGGTGCTGAAATAGTTGCTTTAATCACCGGTATGTTAACTGCATTTATTGTATCAATTATTTCAATTAAGTTCTTAATGGGCTATATCAAAAAGAACAACTTCAAGGTATTTGGTTGGTATCGAATTGTTCTTGGTATTATAGTAGCAGGGTATTTCTTACTTGCAAGATAAACTAATTAAAGTTATAATAATTTTAGGAGTGTATTAACAATCCTAGGGAAAGCAATAGGGCGCTCGTGTTTCGTGCGGTCTATTGTTTTTTGGTATTGGGATATTATCTAGTATCATTGTTTTTATCAATATAGACAAAATAGTATGTAAATAGAAAATTAAGAAAAAAGGAGGATTAATATGGCTTCAAAACAAACAGGAACTCGTTCTAAACAGTCACAAAGGCAAGCTTCGTCAAAACCAAAGACGAGTAATTCAAAGCGAACGAATCAGACGAAGGGAAAGCAAACTGGGAGCCGATCCTCAAAAACTCAAAGAAATAGACAGGTACAAGAATATCTAGTAGAAAATGAATCGATTCGTGATGAAGTTGTTCTAATTATTACTGCGTTAACATCATTTTTGCTTCTGTTAAGTAATTTTGATTTGTGTGGCCCTGTTGGTCAACAAATTA
>DPVV01000449.1:1614-7091 GCA_003526525.1 Lachnoclostridium phytofermentans
CCGTTTGCTCTATTCTTCTTTGTTGCTTTTGCGGTCTCGAATCGAGGTAGCGTAATAGCTCGAAGGAAAATAGTTGGAAGTATTGTACTAATCTTTACGTTAACCTCGTTGATTCAATTGTTAGAGGGTTACAATGATAAAATGAAATACTTTGATTATTATATTCAAAGTTCAAAGAACTATAACGGTGGTGGCCTTGTTGGAGGGACACTAGTATCTATCTTATGCCCACTGTTTGGTACAATAGCATCTGTTATTATTCTGATTGTGATGCTCCTTTTGTGTTTCATTTTCATTACAGGGAAAGCGCTGTTAACATTAATGAGAGAAAAAGGAGAACAAAAATTAAATGATCATCGCCAGATGAGAGATAGTTATGCAAAAGAATTTAAACAGCTTGATATGGAGGATGAAACTTACGGAGAGGAACGTAGAAAACCTAGAATTGTTAATCTACAAAAGCAAGCAACTGAGAAAGTGAAATCCTTTTTCGATGAGAGTGAAGACGAAGATGATCTTCATGATGAGATCGATGATGGTCCAGTTAACTTTTTAGAGGAACTTAAGCGTAGGGGTAAGGATAAAAAGCAAAATCAGAAGAAGGAAGTAGTAGAAGAACCAATTTCCATGTTTGAAATGACTGAAATCAAGTCAGATCAAAATGATGGACTAAATTCGGAAATTAATTTCTCTCCATCAGAGGATATGCTAAAAGAAGTTAACTCAATTTATGAAGATGAGTTAAATCGTAAGTTTGGCCAGAATGAAGATGTTAATGAGGTGGAAAATAACACTTCTTATGAAGTAAAAAGCATTAAGCCACTTAACGCAAATGTGGAGCTTTACAAGGATGATGTCTCTAAAGAAACGAAAGATCAAAATATGAAGGAAGATTCGAAGATAAAAGATGGCACGACAGACTCTTCCTTTGATTCATCCCCTCATGTGGCTGAGGAAAATCATGATAATAAGGTAAATTCTAAGGAAGTAAAGGCAGCGAGTGTTACAGAAGATGTATTAACCGTAGATCAAAAATTGGAGCTCCAGAAAAAGTATGAATTTCCTCCAATTGATTTGCTAGGTAAACCGAAGGCAAATCAAAGAGGTATGACGGATAAAGACTTAAAAGAAACTGCTATGAAGTTACAAAAAACATTGGAGAGCTTTGGTGTTCGAGTAACAATTACAAATATAAGCTGTGGTCCTGCTGTAACTAGATATGAATTACAGCCAGAGCAGGGTGTTAAGGTTAGTAAGATTACTGGGTTAGCGGATGATATTAAGCTAAATTTAGCAGCAGCTGACGTACGTATCGAGGCTCCGATACCAGGAAAGGCAGCGGTTGGTATTGAAGTGCCTAACAAAGAAAACTCAGCCGTTATGTTACGAGAACTTCTTGAGTCGAAAGAATTTAACAGTCACCCGTCCGACATTGCATTTGCGGTTGGAAAGGACATCGGTGGACAGGCTGTTGTTACGGATATTGCTAAGATGCCTCATCTTTTGATTGCTGGTGCAACGGGTTCTGGTAAATCGGTTTGTATTAACACTTTGATTATGAGCATATTATATAAAGCGAATCCAGCGGATGTAAGACTTATTATGGTCGATCCTAAGGTAGTTGAGCTTAGTGTGTATAACGGAATTCCACATCTATTAATTCCTGTTGTAACAGATCCAAAGAAGGCTTCTGCGGCACTAAATTGGGCTGTTATGGAGATGACAGATCGATATAAGAAGTTTGCGGAATATGGTGTGAGAGATTTAAAGGGATATAATGAAAAAGTAGCAGAGATTGAACATCTTAACGATCCAGCATTTACGAAACTCCCTCAGATTATTATTATTGTAGACGAGCTTGCAGACCTTATGATGGTAGCTCCTGGTGAAGTAGAAGATGCAATCTGTCGTTTAGCTCAGATGGCAAGAGCAGCAGGACTTCATCTTATCATAGCGACTCAACGTCCTTCGGTAAATGTAATTACTGGTTTAATCAAGGCAAATGTACCATCAAGAATTGCATTCTCAGTATCTTCTGCAATCGATTCCAGAACGATTTTGGATGGCGCTGGAGCGGAGAAACTTCTTGGTAAGGGTGATATGTTATTCTTCCCATCGGGTTATCCAAAACCAGTACGTGTACAAGGTGCCTTTGTTTCAGATAAGGAAGTAAGTGCTGTTGTTGATTTCCTAAAAAGTCAAGATCATCAAGTCACTTACAATGAAGAAATCAATGATAAAATTAAGAATGCTCAAGTTTCTTCCGCTGCCGGTGGTGCAAGCGGTGGAAATGATAGAGATGAATATTTTTTAGAAGCAGGTAAATTTATTATTGAAAAAGATAAAGCCTCCATTGGTATGCTACAGCGTGTGTACAAGATTGGGTTCAATCGTGCAGCAAGAATCATGGAACAGTTATCCGATGCCGGAGTTGTAGGACCAGAAGAGGGTACGAAGCCAAGAAAGATATTGATGTCGATGGAAGAATTTGAACAATACGTGGATGAATATGTATAAAAGTATATGAATGAATTAAGCAAAAGAATAGTGATGGAAGAAAGGGATATTAACTTTCTATTGATGTCTATCGCTGGAAGATATAAAAAAGCGTCTTGAAATGGCAAACAAGACGCTTTTTTTCTAATTATTTATGGCATATATACTAAATTTATGTTTTGTACCTTCTATTTGATTTAACCAAAATTGACCGTTACCGACCATGATACCTTGATAGTTAACAAAGAATTCATCTAATTTTTGATTTAGGAAAGTATTTTTAACATCCTCATTCATTATATCATCAAAGTTCTTAATGAATTCATCTTTATTCTTAATCTCTGTTTTTTTATCATTGATCCTTACTTTGATAGGATAAGCAATATAATCTGCAAAAGTATCCCGATCATTATCTCGTAAAGCAATTCTAAGTAGTTCATATGTTTCATCAAATTCATCCGCATCATCGATACCAGCTACTTGGTATCGATTTGGATCTTTTGATATTTCATTGTTTTCATTAAGATTACTGCTTGTATTTGCTTTTCTAAAACTTTCTACGCCATCGGTTAGCATATAGTCATTTTTTTCAACTAATGCCATAAACTCACCTAATAATTTTAAGAATTCACTATCAACACTTTGAGTTAATGCGGTTGCGTATGCTTGTTTAGCATCTTCATCCATTTTCTTTGATTCATAATCAAATAATGGCGGATTATTTAAACCATATAATGTGATAAAAACATAATTGTCATATAACAGTTTTATGTAATCTGCTTTCTTGGATTCAGGATATTGATTTAGAAATTTTTCCATTGAAATAATACGGTTAACTACTTCATCCCAACCAATCATTAAAATTTCAGCTTTTGAAAATACGCAATCAGATTCTACCGTCATAATGTTGATATAATCTTTCATTTCAGGCGATGCATGAGAACTAAATTGTTTGTAAAAAGAATAATCGATAACCGGAAAATAATACCCTTCTACTGTTTCCATTTTATAGCCATTTTCTTTTAACTCTATAACTAATTCCTTAATCGTTTCGTCTTTAATAGAATCTACTTGGTTTATATCACTATTTGATGTTTCAATAGCATTGAGCCCTTTTTGTAATGCTTCAGTTAAATATTTCTCCTCTTCTTGTTCTCTTCGATTGATGTGATACTCTTCCAATTTGAGAATCATTTCTGACACTTCTTCCCCAGTTGCATCAGCGATCTTCTTATTCATAAAAGCTGTTATTTCTTTTATACTAGATTCATCAGAGATAAGATTATGAAACTCATCCATAATACTCAAGGTATCTACTTGTTTCTCATCAAAATCAGATGTTTGATTCTCATCGATGTTAGATTCCTGATCATGCGGTAGGGTTACATTTATCTCATCTTTTTTAGGGAAACATGCTGTAATAGTAGTTAATGTGAAACCTAGAATAAAACCATAGATATATTTCTTTTTATTCATATAATTTTCTCCATTTCATAAGCTTAACTTTGAACTTTTACTTATCTTGTTCACAGTTATAAACTATATTATTGTACTTAAAAGTATACCAAGTTATAAAAAAAGTGGTTTAAGATTTTATGAAATCTTTATTACAATTCAACTGTTTATATCATTATATAAATAGTTCTCTAGGATATTCGTTGTCCATCATAGATTATAAATAAGAAGAAAGCTGCGGAGAATTATATTGCTTTATTGAGATAATGTGTTATAACATAATTGAATACATTTTTACGATAATAAATAGTGAATAACTTCATATAAATGGAGCTTAGTGTGAGAATGAGTTCTATAGCATTTAAATGCGGAGTTAAGAAGGAATGGAGGTTTTTATGAAAGCATGGTTAATTGCCAATCATTTTCTTATGAGTAAGAAATTTAGTGAACTTACTGACTGGTTGTTTCAGGCAGCAAAAGCCGCTAACATAGAGATGGTACTTATGTCAAATGCAGATTGTCTCGCTTTTTTAGGCAGAGGAGGTGTGGATGCTTTTAAACAATACCACGAAACACTTCCTGATTTTGTACTTTTTTGGGATAAGGATGTTAGGCTTGCCACTTATCTTGAAACCCTTGGAATACCAGTTTACAATTCTTCGAAATCAATTGCACTATGTGACGATAAATCAATGACACATCTTACGCTAGAGCAGTATGGGATACCAATGCCAAAAACAATTATAGCACCAATGACCTATGAAAATATCGGTTATACAGATTATGATTTTCTTACTATGGTTGAGAAAGAACTTCATTATCCATTGGTAATAAAAGAATGTTTTGGCTCATTTGGGGCGCAGGTTTATCTTGCAAAGGATGAGAATGAGTTGCTAGAAAAAGTGGAACAAATTGGTACAAAGCCAATGTTATTTCAAGAATTTATCAAAAGTAGTGAAGGTAGAGATATTCGGTTACAAGTTGTAGGAGATCAGGTGGTAGCTTCGATGTATCGATATTCTGAGATAGATTTCCGGGCCAATATTTCCAATGGTGGTAAGATGAAAGCTTATCAACCAACAGATGAGCAAATAGCTCTTGCTCTTGAGTGTACGAAGAGGCTCGGATTAACTTTTGCAGGCGTTGATTTATTATTTGGTGAACATGAGGAACCAATCGTTTGTGAAGTAAATTCCAATGCTCATTTTAAAAATATCTATGATTGTACTGGAGTAGATACTGCAAAGCAGATTATTAACTATATACTTTTAGAAAAGAGGAACCATAGATGTTAATTTGGATGATCTATCAGGAAGCAGACGCCAAGAAAAATGAATGGTACATTAAGGAACATCAAGAAATAGGGAAAACTTTGGGACTAGAGATTGAATTAAAACTAGTAGAGAATTTAGAAATCGGCGTAAAAGAAGGATCTTTAATTATATCTGAAAATAAGAAAATAGTAGAGCCACCAAAAGCAGCAATCATTCGTACGATATGGCCTTTGTTAAGTAGATCGGAAGAGC
>DPVV01000248.1 GCA_003526525.1 Lachnoclostridium phytofermentans
TGCAGCCATGATAATTCTCCTGTAAACCTCATCCTCTGGGTTAAGGAAATGCACGTCACAAGTAGCAACTACTGGTTTATTATATTCCTCTCCTAACGCGATGATTTTACGGTTAATCTCTTTTAATTCTTCTTCAGAGCTAATATCTATCTTTTCACTTTCAATCATAAACTGATTGTTTCCAAGCGGTTGTATTTCGTAATAATCATAGAACTTGGCGAGTCTAATAATCTCTCCTTCGGAAGAATTTCTAAGGAAGGCTTGATAAAGCTCACCTGCCTCACACGCAGAACCAATCAATAAACCTTCTCTATACTTCATAAGCACAGACTTAGGTATTCTTGGTCGACGCTGAAAATAATTAATGTGAGAATAGCTTACCATTCGATACAGATTCACTCGCCCAATATTGTTTTGACACAAGATAATCGCATGATAGGTTGGCATCTTCTTAATGACATCTGCGGTAACCTCTTCTGCACTATTAATCTGAGCTAAAGTTTCTATACCACGTTCACGAAGCATTTCTAAAAACTTCAAATAGATTTCTGCGGTACATCCTGCATCATCTACCGCACGATGGTGATTTTCCAAAGAGATATTTAAGGCTTTGGCTACCGTATCTAACTTAAAATTATTTAAGTGGTTTAATAAGATTCTGGCTAGCCCCACCGTGTCAACTGAAGTTACTTCAAGAGGAATATTTAAAAACTCCGCTTTCTTTGTAATAAATCCAATATCAAAGGAAGCATTGTGTGCCACCAAATAACAGCCCTCACAAAAACTTAGGAATTCAGGAAGTATCTCCTCAATGGTTCTAGAATCGATTACCATCTCATCTGTAATACTTGTTAACTTCTGTATATGATATGGAATCGGTACTTCAGGATTAATAAATGTGGAGAAACGGTCAACAATGGTACCCTGTTGTATCTTTACAGCGCCAATTTCTATGATTTTATTTTTTATAGAACTAAAACCAGTGGTCTCGATATCAAAAACTACACAAATATCCTCTATGCCTTGTCCACGCTCTCCCTGAACGATATCCTTCATATCATCTACAACATAAGCTTCCATACCATAGATAATCTTGAAGTCCTTCGCACGCTGCATCTTTTCTTCATCATCCTTATAATCCTTTGGATTAATTGCATGAGACGCTTCTGGAAAGGCCTGAACAACACCATGATCGGTAATCGCAACCGCTTTATGTCCCCATTCAAATGCAGTTTTTACAAGTGCTTTTGGATCTACCACCGCATCCATATCACTCATCATCGTATGAGCATGTAATTCTACACGTTTATTTTCCGATCGGTCAACTCTTCTTTCAATAAAGCTTGGAATTTTTTTAATTCCTATAATAGAATTTATAGTAATCTCACGACTATACGTATCGTATAGAGCCATACCTTTCATACGGATAAACATACCTTTTTTTACTTGACCACGGATATCCTCAATCTCTTCTGATCGAACAAAGATTTTTGCCGAAATTGTATCCGTAAAATCAGTTACATTAAAGGAAATTAAAAACTTCTCATTTCGTAATTCTCTTTCTTCTGTAGATAGAATCTTTCCACGAATTACAACCTCACCAATTTCCTCTTGAATATCCTTAATTGGTATGGAATCTCCCTCAAATGGTCGACCATAGATAATATCTGGATCATCTGGAAGCTTCTTTTTATATGCTTTTGCTTTATCATACGCGCTGTTTTTCTTTTCTGGTTGCGAGAATTTATCTTCTTTTATTTGTTTCTTTTCTTCTTTCTTCCCTATGTTAAGCTCTGACTTATTCTCTAAGCTTTCTCTTCCGACAAGATTATCATCACGCTTATTCGAAGAAGACAGTTCAAATGGAATCTCAGAACGAATCTCATCGCTAACTTCTCCACTTGTTTCCATCGACTGAACCGCATTTTGTTTTATTTTCTCTCTTCGTACTTGCGGATACTCTTCTTCGTCTTTTGCTTCCTCAATGAGTTCATAAAATTCAAATCGAAGATCGACAGGAATACAAAACCGTTGTTCAAACATTGGTTCCAAAAACACTTTAATTTCCTCAGACTTTTTCTGATTCAAGAACGTATCCGGAAGCTTTATTATCATTTTAAAACCGTCAAAAGAAATCTCTGCCATTCGAAGAATATTATAGTTCATGACACTATTATCATTCAGCTCTTCTAAAATATTCTCGCTGTGCATATCCCATAAAGACTCCGGGGTATATTGCGAAGAAAGTTGATAGTTTTCTATCAACTTAACTCGACTTTTGGTTGATGAAAAAAGCTGCTTTTGTAGCTGAAATTCCATCATTTTTATTTGTTTCCTACTAATCAGATGTGTACTCTGTATGTAGATATGAACATTACCATTATTCTTCGATACCAACGCTTTTAATACGCTGATATCGGAGAATAATTCATAAATTTCATTTTCTACATTCAGTGTATCAAACACTTCAAAAAATAACATAATAACTTCCATTCTGGTGCTTTACACCTTTTGACAAGAAAAATTACGTGAACATACCTTTTCTTGTATATAATAGTCTCAGTTCTGAATATTAACTGTTAGTTAACAAGCTAAAAACTATAAAGGAAATAAATTGAAAATATAATTTCCAACTTATTTCCTATTGATTATATAAAGCTATCCAATTCCTTCTTAAGCTCTGCTAATAAAGATTCCTCTGGTACTGTACGGATAACCTCTCCTTTTTTAATAATGCATCCGACACCTTTACCGCCTGCTACACCAAGGTCCGCTTCTTTTGCCTCTCCAGGACCATTGACTGCACATCCCATTACTGCTACTTTTAAATCTAAATCATAGTTAGATACTAAATCTTCTACTTGTTTTGCAAGACCAATCAAATCGATCTGAGTACGGCCGCAGGTCGGACATGATACAACTTCTATGCCACCTTTTCGTAATCCCAATGTTTTTAATATAATCTTTGCTGATCGAATTTCTTCGAGTGGCTTATCTGTTAAGGAAACTCGAATGGTATCACCGATTCCTTGATTTAAAATTAATCCAAGACCTATCGATGATTTGATATTACCTGCAACGATTGAACCCGACTCCGTAATTCCAACATGTAGCGGATAATTTGTCTTTTGAGCGATTAATTCATGCGCTTTCACACACATAAGAACATCCGATGACTTAATACTAATTACCATATTATCATAGCCTAGTTTTTCAATCAGATGAACTTTATCTAGCGCGCTCTCTACTAGACCTTCTGCAGTTACATGTCCATATTTATCTACAATATGTTTTTCTAAGGAGCCAGAGTTTACGCCAACACGGATTGGAATATTACGATCCTTCGCTACATCGATAACTGCTTTTACTCGTTCTATGTCTCCAATATTCCCTGGATTAATACGAATCTTATCTGCACCACTCTCCATGGCAGCAATTGCTAAGCGATAATCAAAATGGATGTCAGCAACCAAAGGAATATGAATTTTCTTCTTTATTTCCCTTAGTGCTCCTGCAGCTTCCATGTTAGGAACTGCACAGCGAATAATATCACAGCCTGCTTCCTCAAGTTCCAATATCTGATTTACAGTAGCAGCAATATCCTCCGTTTTTGTATTTGTCATAGACTGAATTAAGACTGGATTACCTCCACCAATCTTTCGATTTCCTATGGTGATTACTTTTGTTTTATCGCGATACATAATATCCTCTTTTCTAAACCACCGAATCTTATAATGAATTCTTTCTCACTATATCGGTAGAAAACATGCTCAAAAGTTATGGTTAATAACAAGTTTTTGTGAAATAAGAAGTACTTCAAGTTTTAATTCAAATTTGTTTGATATAAAAACATTTCAAACTTCTATTCATAACAAAATTGTTTGAAATAAAAAGCATTATAAACTTCTAATTTAACAAGAAAAAGTTCGCAAAGCGTCCTTTTTCTTGTTTTAAGCGTACAATTGTTATTAGGTACAAAACACGGTGATGAAATCAAATCGCACGTAAAGCGGATATTTGAAATCCACCTACTCTACTTGCACTTAACCTCATTGCCATTACGTGGCATTTTAAAACAGGTAAGTCCCTTACTAATTGAAGAGGGATACTTCTCTGATAAGGTTAAATTCTAAAAGAAAACATTCTTAATATCATTAAAGAATAAGAATACCATTAATATCATCAAAGCAATAAAACCAAGCATGTGAACAAAGCCTTCTTTTTCTCTATCTAGTGGCTTTCCACGAACCGCTTCTATGATTAAGAATATTAATCTTCCTCCGTCCAGTGCTGGAATAGGTAGGAGATTCATTACTCCAAGGTTTGCACTTAATAAAATGCCCCAGTTAAAGAGTATGATAATAACATTTTTAATACCAATGTCTTCTTTTGCATCTACTACATTACCAAGTTCGCTAACAATTCGTACCGGTCCTCCTAGTTCATCTGCTCCAACCTTACCAGTAAAGAGTTTACCAAGACTCTTAACTGTTGTTTCTATCCAGTAACGAACTTCTGAAATACTATAGCGGACAACACCAAAAACACCTGTTTTTTCATATCCTTGGTTATAGTTAAATCCAATGGTATACCATTCTGTCATACGTGGTGTTACATTCACTGTATTGGACTTTTCGTTGTGTGTAAAGGTAACCGAAAGCGCAGTTCCATCAAGCGGATGACTTCCTAGATAAGAACTAAGATCTGCACTAGTCTTAATCTCAGTCCCGTTAACCGCTGTTATAACATCGCCATTTTTTATTCCAGCATCTTTAAAAGCAGAGTTCTCTAATAAAGTAATCTGAGCCTCTCCTTGAGAATCTGGAGAATAAGAAATACCTAGCATATATCGTTTTTCAGCGTCTGGTATTAAGGTTGTTGATAACTTCTCCCCATTTCTCTTAAATTTAACTGTGATTGGGTTCTGTGACTTAATTGGTTTGAAATCAAAATGCGTTGAAATATCCCTGGCGAATACAACATTTTCACTATCAATCTCGGTGATGATATCCCCTACTTGTAGTCCTGCATTTGCACCAGCACTACCCTCAGGTACATTGACAACTCGAGCTGGATCATAGCCTACCATTCCAACTACAAATAATGCAAGTAAAAATGCTAAGATAAAATTAAATAACGGTCCAGCAAATATCGTGGAGATACGCGCCCATACATTTTTATTATTGAACGCTCCTTCATTATCATTAATTTCATCTTCTCCAAGCATCATACAAGAGCCACCGATTGGTAACAACTTTAGCGAATACCTAGTGCCATGATAAACCTTGCTAAACAGACGAGGCCCCATTCCAATGGAGAACTCCGTCACAACAATACCATTTTTCTTCGCCAACAAAAAGTGTCCCAATTCATGGAATGTTATGATGACTCCGAATATTAACAATGCTACAATAATTTTCATCCAGTAAATTTCCTTTCTTTAGCATGTGAGTAATCAATTAAATATGATAATTTGACTTCACACACTCTCTTTCTATAAAATCATATGTTTCCTGTTCCACATTCAGAATTTCATCTAAGGTAGGTTTCTTCACTACCGCAACATTTTCCATCGATTTTTCTATTAATTCTGTAATCGAAAGGAACGATATTTCACGATTTAAGAATTTTGCAACCGCTAGCTCATTGGCTGCATTAAACACTGTTGGAACACTATGGCCAGTACTCATCGCCTCATATGCCAAACGTAACCCTGGTAGGTTATTGATATCCGGTTTTTCAAAGGTAATCTGACCGATATCAAAGAAATCTAAGCGTTTTCCCGGAAGATATCTTCTCTTCTCAGGATAATAAAGCGCATACTGAATCGGTAATTTCATATCCGGTGTTCCAAGCTGAGCTATAATTCCACCGTCTTCAAACTCAACTGCAGAATGTATAATACTTTGTGGCTGAATCACAACCTCAATTTTATCGAGTGGCTCGTTAAATAACCAATGAGCTTCCATCACTTCGAGGCCTTTATTTACCATAGTAGCGGAATCTATGGTAATCTTTCGTCCCATCGACCAATTAGGATGTTTTAGGGCATCTTCCACCTTCACATTCTTAAGTTGTGCAAGGCTTTTCCCACGGAATGGTCCGCCAGAAGCAGTTAGGATAATTCGACTAACTGTAGAGGATTCATTTCCTTGAAGACACTGAAAAATCGCTGAATGTTCACTATCTACTGGTAATAAATTTACGTTTTTTTTCTTTACCAACGGCATAATGATATGCCCTGCTGTTACTAATGTTTCTTTATTTGCAAACGCTATGTCTTTTCCCCTTAAGATTGCTTCCATTACTGGTTTGATTCCGATCATACCAACAACAGAACTGACTACAATGTCAGCACTTTCTTCTGTAGCACATGCGATAAGACCATCCATTCCTGCCTCAACAGTAACCTCTAAGTCAGAAATTCTTTTCTTTAGCTCTAGTGCCCTCTCCCTATCATATACGCAAACAAGTTTCGGATGGAACTCTCTGATTTGTTCCTCCAATAATTGAATATTGGATGACGCAGCAAGTGCAGACACTTGTAAGTCCTTATTATTTCGTACCACCTCTAAGGTCTGTGTACCTATAGAACCGGTAGATCCCAAAACTGATATTATCTTCATAGTAACTCCAATCTATGTTCGTTTAGTGCGCATATAAAACAACGCATTGAGCATTGCGCTTATTCATTATAACACTTGAAGTAGGTAATATACAATCGGTGCGGTAAAAATTATACTGTCAAATCGGTCCAGTATTCCGCCATGTCCAGGTATTAACTTTCCATAATCTTTTACTTCATGATTTCTCTTTATAGCAGAAGCAGCCAAATCGCCTATCGTAGATATCATCGCTGAACAACCACCAATAATAGCAAAACTTACTTGAGGATTTGAAATTGATGTTAATTGACCTTTAAAAATTGTCGCAAATAAAAAGCCAATCAAAGCTGCTCCAAGAATCCCTCCAAACAATCCTTCGACCGATTTCTTTGGACTTAAAATTGGTGCCATTTTATGTTTTCCTATCTTTCTACCAACAAGATAGGCACAAGTGTCTGATCCCCAAGCACCAATGAAGATCATCCACACAAGTAGAAAACCATTCTCTAATATTCGGACTCTGTAAATAAACGATAACATAACTCCTACATAAACAAGACCAAAATATACTAAAGTTACCTGATCTGAATGAAACTTAGGAAATGAAAATACATATACCCCCATTAATACCAACAGAAATCCTATTAGTAACGGAAAAATCAGTTCTGTTTTATTAAAATACACTAGCATATAAAAGAGGATACAAAAAATATAACCTGAAAATGCCAAAATACTCTTACTCATCTTAAGCACTCGATATAATTCCATCATACCAATTAATGAAATCGCAAGAAGTAAAGCAAATAAAACTTCTCCACCTAAAAGCATTGCTGCTATTGTAACTATCATTAAAATACAGGAACTACGAAACCGTACCAAAAAAGTTTGATCCTTCATTATAACCTCTATTCTGGTGCTATTGCACCTTTTCTGATTGTATTATTGTGTATTCAGCCCACACCACCGTATCTTCGTTCTCTGCCATTATAGAACTCAATTGCTTTGATAAGCTCTTTTTTATTGAAATCTGGCCAAAGAACTTCAGGAAAATAAAACTCTGTATAAGCAAGCTGCCATAATAAAAAATTAGACAAACGTTGCTCACCACTGGTACGTATCAATAAATCTGGGGCTGGAATTCCTTTGGTATCCAAATAATCCTCATAAACTTCTGTATTTAAATCCTCAATGGATAATTTTCCATCTTTCACATCCTGTGCGATTTTTCTTGTTGCTCGTAAGATTTCATCTTGTCCACCATAGTTTAATGCAACTTGAAAACAAAGTCCTGTGTTACTCGCACTTACTTCCTCAAGCTTTACAATAGTATCTTGTAACGATTGTTCTAATTTAGTGATATCTCCAATAACATGTACTCGCATGTTGTTCTTTTTACTTTTATTTAAGCACTCTGATAAAAAATCTCTTAACAATTTCATCAACGTATCAATTTCCGATTGTGGTCTTGACCAATTCTCTGTAGAAAAAGCATATACCGTCACATACTTAACACCGATGTTATAAGCCTCTCTACAAATATCCTCCACGATTTTACTACCGGCTTTATGCCCATAATTACGTGGCATCATTCTTTTTTTCGCCCAACGTCCATTACCATCCATAATGATGGCAATATGATTTGGTATCTTTAATCCATTTAATTTTGCATCCATTAAACTCTATGCCTGCCTTCCTTTCGATTGCAGTAAACTACTTATCTTAAATTTAAAATAGGACGTACGGACCTTAAAAAGTCTTATACGTCCTATATTATTGCTGATCAAAAGTTCTTTTCAAACTTCTGATGAAAGGCGTATTCTTTACGCCGTAAATCGATTATTGAAACATTTTTTTGTCTCAATAATAATTATACTGTAAGAATCTCTTTCGATTTATCTTCCATTACTTTATCAACTTCGGCAATGAATTTATCTGTAATCTTTTGAATCTCATCTTCGATTTGCTTTTGCTCATCTTCGGAGATTTCATTTGATTTTGCAAGCTTCTTAATTGCGTCATTCGCATCACGACGAACGTTACGTACTGCAACCTTAGTGTTCTCAGCCTTTTTCTTAACATCCTTAACAAGGTCTTTTCTGCGTTCCTCTGTTAACTCTGGGAATACAAGACGAATTACTTTTCCATCATTACCTGGTGTTAAGCCAAGATCAGAAGCAAGAATTGCTTTCTCAATTTCTTTGATTAACTTTGATTCCCATGGTTGAATTTGAATGACTCTCGCTTCAGGAACAGAGACATTTGCTACTGCCTGAATAGCGGAAGGTGTACCATAATAATCTACTCTTAATTTATCAAGTAAATGTGGATTTGCTCTACCAGCTCTAATGCCTACATATTCTTCCTTTAACGAATCTAATGATTTCTGCATTTTACCTTCAAAAGGTTTAATTTTTTCATTCATAAAAAAGACCTCCTACTATTTTACATCCATTGTACCGATATTTATTATACGGTTACCACAGTCCCTGTACAATTTCCCTTTACATTATTGACAATACTATTTTCCTCATTAAGAGAAAATACAAGTAATGACTTCTCATTTTCCATACACATAACAGTAGCTGTTAAATCCATGATTGCCAGTTTTTTATCAAGTAATACCTGATAAGATACCGTATCGTATTTCTTTGCATTTGGATTTGTTTTTGGATCGCTATCATAAACCCCATCCACTGCTCTAGCCATTAAGATGACATCTGTCTCTAACTCAATTGCACGAAGTGCGGTTGCAGTATCCGTTGAAAAATACGGATGACCTGTACCCCCTGCAAGGAAGATAACTTCTTTCTTCTTTAAGCATTCTACTGCTTTATCCTTGCTAAATAGTTCAGTCATACTGCCACACTGAAATGGTGTAAAGATTTTTGTTTCCATACCTACATAACGGAAAATATCCGATACATAAATACAGTTCATCACTGTTGCAAGCATCCCAATTTGGTCAGCTTTCGTACGGTCAATGGTCTCACTGCTACGTCCGCGCCAGAAGTTTCCTCCTCCGATAACGATTGCTACTTCGATTCCATCGTCAACTAAATTCTTTACCTGCTTTGCTACTTCGATACAAGTTGCCTCATCAAAGCCTGTCTTCTTTTCCCCAGCAAGTGCTTCTCCACTAAGTTTTAATAATACTCTATTATAGGATTTCATATTATGCTACCTCTCATGTCTTTGTTGCACACATCGATGATTTCGCATGCGATTTTCTACTGCTTCCCAAACAGTCACAGCAATTTTACCATATTCGAAAATAGATTTCTACCCTCTTCTACTGAGAAACCTTATTTTTCTTTAAATACTTCTTCAACATTAACGGAAGCATAGGCTAAGGAAATGAATCCTTCCAAAACAGCACCATTATTCATCTGCATGGATTTTGCTTTTACATTCCCTTTTACTATTGCAGTAGCATCTAATAGAACTGGCCCATTAATATCAACCTCTCCTTTGACAGCACCCGCAATTTGACCACTAGATGCTGTTATATCTCCAATAACAACAGTGCCTGGATCGATTTTAATGTTACCTTCACTATTAACACTACCTTCTAAACGTTTGGAATTGATTTCAATCTCAGAAGCGATAGAGTTACCAGTGATACGTCCAGTGATAGATAATTTTCCTTGGCACTCAATATCACCAATTACCGTACCCATTATATTTAAGGAGCAATCTGAGACTATACTACCATTAATCGTTGTACCTTTCGAAATAACCGTAACCGCATCCCTATCATTTGGGGATAAATCTCTCTTAGCCTGTCCGGTATTTCCCATTTTATCCGTTGGTGCTTTCTCTTCTTCATTCAATAACGTGTCCAATAATTCTTCATCAACAACGCTCTCTTCAAAATCTACCATGGTATTCTCTCCATCTCCAGTTTCTTTTCGTTCCTTTATTTCTTCCTCTTTTTTAGTCTCTTCATTCGAGGATTCACGCCGGGCACTCTGTGTCTGCTCTTTTTGGCCTTCCATATGTACATTTAACGGCTCTTCACCCAATAAAGCAGCTTCCGAATTTAACAACTCTTCTGTCGCATCCATGATTTCCTGATCTATCTCATCTTCAGAAAGTTCTGTAGCAGATTCCTCTAATCCTAAGTCTTCTGACTTCTCCTCTGCAGAATCTTCTTCAATGACATCTTTTAT
>DPVV01000459.1 GCA_003526525.1 Lachnoclostridium phytofermentans
TGCTAAAGCACGCAGATAGGAGTTTTATGATATATCTTGATTATGCAGCGAATACACCAGCGTCTGAAGAAGTACTTAAGGCGTATTTGGAAACAGAACAACAATTTATAGCTAACCCCAATTCTTCACATCCGTTAGGAATATTAGCAAAAGAACGATTGACGGAAGCGAGCAAGGAGTTAGCAACTTTACTAAAGGTAGAACCAGAGCAGATTATCCCAACTTCAGGTGCGAGTGAAGCAAATAACCTCGCAATCAAAGGAATTACTTATGGCTACCGTGAAAATGGTAGACACATTATATCTACCTGCTTAGAACATCCATCAGTAAGTGGAAGCTTAACATTCTTACAAAGCCTTGGCTATGAGATAGATTTAGTGGACATTTTGCCAAATGGACAGGTGGATTTAGAACATTTAAAGGAACTGCTTCGTAAAGATACGGTACTTGTATCAATCTGTACGGTTGACAGTGAGTTAGGAACGGTTCAGCCTATCAAAGAAATCGCAAAAATTCTAGAAGGTTATGAGAATTGTTTCTTCCACACGGATGCAACCCAAGGTTTTGGAAAGATAGAGGTAGACTTATCCTTAGCAGATTTAACGACCTTTACTCCTCATAAATTTTATGGATTAAATGGAACCGGAGTCTTAGTGAAGAAAAAAGATGTGGTATTGCTACCGCAAATCCATGGTGGTAGCAGTACCACAATTTATCGTAGCGGAACTCCTATGCTATCGAATATAGTTGCGTTAACTGAGGCAGTAAAACTTTCGTTAGAGCATTACGAAGAAAGGCTTGACAGAGTTGTGTCATTACGTAAACAATTTGAATCAAGATTACGTAATTATCCAAATGTTCGTATCAATAGTACGGAGTGCGGGGTTCCCCATATCCTGAACATCAGCGTGAAGGGTGTTAAAGCCATTACGATGAAGGAGCTTCTTGAGGAATATGGCATCTGTATTTCGATTAAATCAGCTTGTTCCGCTACAATGACACCTTCGAGACCAGTTTATGCGGTAACGAAAGATAAGAAAAACGCATTATCTTCTTTTCGTATTAGCCTAAGTCATTTGACGACAGACGAGGAGGTAGAAAAGTTTTTTGAAGGCTTTGGGGCAAGTTATCAAAAGGCTATGAAGGGTTAGTTTCTATCATAACCATAAGTTGAATAGATACAGGAAATTAAAATAAGGAAACCATAAATTAACTTATAGATTGATGTAAAGGATGTAAAAGTCATGGAACGTTATCAAGAGATTGAAAGAAGTATTGTAAAGAAGTATCGGAAAGAAATATGGCGTCCGTTTGTAAAAGCGGTACAGGAATATGAACTGATCAAAGAGGGAGATAAAATAGCAGTTTGTATCTCTGGTGGTAAAGACTCTATGCTTCTTGCGAAATGTATGCAGGAGCTTCAAAAGCATGGTAAGATCCCATTTGAATTGATATTCCTTGTTATGGACCCAGGGTATAATGAGATTAATCGTCAGACGATTATTAATAATGCAAAACTATTAAACATTCCAATTGAAATATTTGAATCTAATATCTTTGATATTGTAGCTGAAATAGATGAGAGTCCTTGCTATCTATGTGCAAGAATGCGTCGTGGGTATCTTTATAAGAATGCAAAGGCATTTGGATGTAATAAAATTGCATTAGGTCACCATTTTGATGACGTCATTGAAACTATTTTGATGGGTATGCTTTATAGTGGGCAGATTCAAACGATGATGCCAAAGCTTCATAGTACGAATTTTGAAGGAATGGAGCTAATCCGTCCAATGTATTATGTAAAGGAAGATGCAATTCTTCATTGGAAGCAATTTCATGAACTCCAATTTATTCAATGTGCATGTAGATTTACAGAAAACTGTACGTTATGTGACAATGGAGGTGGCGGTTCAAAACGTCAGGAAATGAAGGCGCTAATTAAAAAATTCCGTAGCCAAAGTAATATTATTGATAGCAATATCTTCCGAAGTGTGGAAAATGTGAATTTAGATACGGTGATAGCGTACAAGACCAAGGGTGTAAAACATCATTTTCTTGATACGTATGATAGAGAAGATAGTGTAGACCTAAATGATACGGACTTATAGTACTTTACGAGTAGGAAGTGATAGCGGTTACCTAATTCGTTTTGACTTGAATCACTAAACCACTTTGATTGAATCACTTAAACCGCTTTGGTTTGAAGAAGAATAGAATATATAAAAAGTGAAGCAGTTACGTATTTTTGGGATGTAACTGCTTTCGCCATATGAGGAAGAAGGGAAATTAGGCAATAACTATATTTATTTAGATTATTAGAATCATTAGTCTTATTCTTATATATTTGGTAAATCCCCATGCATATTGTCAAATCATGGTGGGTGAAATGACGCATGGAGATTTACTAGATTATATTATAATAATTATAAAAATAAAAGTTCTAAACCGTTAAAATTTTGCTAAGAAAAAAGCTGATAATGGTTGCGGATATGCTCCGTTAATCCAGTTTTAGCAACACGAATACTGTTAGATAGTTTTGCTAGAATTCAAAGTTTACTTTACTTCTAGGAAACAGAAAGATACATATAGTATTATCTTATAATATGACGTTAGGTGTCATATTAATATTGTATACTAAGGTTAGATTTTTATCATATGCAGAGTTTGTTCTAACAAGTAAAATATTTCCTTAGATTTGTATGAATTAACTCATTTATGATATTCATATGATCTACCAAACTAAGAAAGGAGACAGGAAAG
>DPVV01000247.1 GCA_003526525.1 Lachnoclostridium phytofermentans
AAAGTTTTTAAACTTCCCAATGTATCCGGTTATCTGGTAGCAGGATTATTTTTAGGACCCTCATTTTTAAAATTCATTAGTTCGAGTGATATGGAATCATTTTCTGTAATAAATGAATTAGCCTTAGCGATAATTGCATTTAGTATCGGAAATGAATTTGTTATTAAAGATATGCTAAAATTAGGAAAGTCCATCGTAATTATTACCCTGGCAGAGGTTGTCGGAGCCGTTGTTGTTGTTTTTTCGGTTATGTATTTTTTACTAAATCAACCTTTTGCATTTAGCATTGTAATAGCATCTATGTCAGCCGCTACGGCACCGGCTGCAACTTTATTAGTAATAAGGCAGTATAACGCTCATGGGCCATTAACAAGAACAATATTACCAGTAGTTGCTTTAGATGACGTATTTGGAATAATAGCGTTTGGAATTGCCATGTCTTTGGCTAAGTTAGCGACTGGACAACAGGATTTTTCCATAGGGCAAATGATTAGCGGATTGGTTATTGAGATAGGCGGTTCCATTTTACTGGGCTTGGTTCTGGGATTGTTGCTTACTATTATAGCAAAGAAATCCAGTGGTCGTGACGAGCTTCAGGCTGTTGCTTTAATGGCGATTGGCATCGCAACAGGAATTTCGATTAGTTTTGGATTATCACCTCTATTAACATGTATCATGATGGGTACTACAGTAGTAAATGCTTTTAAAAAATCAAAGAGAGTTTTTGATTCGATCAATGACTTTGCATCTCCGGTCTATATCTTATTCTTTACATTAGCGGGTGCCAGCTTGGATTTAAGTATCTTAGTCAGCGTTGGAATTGTGGGGGTCGCTTATGTGTTTGCAAGAGCCGGGGGTAAAATGCTGGGTGCATGGGGCGGTGCGAAAGCGGTAAAAGCCGATCCAAAGGTTACGAAATACCTTGGCTTAGGGTTACTCCCTCAAGGTGGTATATCGATTGGTCTTCTTGTTCTGGTCCGCCAACAATTACCGGAATTTGCCGTGGCTATTGGTACTATTATCATGTTTAGCGTTCTGATTTATGAAGTAACAGGTCCTATATTTGCCAAGATTGCGATACAAAAAGCCGGTGAAATTGACGGATTAAATAAGAAGGATGAAAAGCATAGCAATAAGAAAAATAATGTTTCTCAAGTTACACAGTTGAATAATTAATCAAATTAATGAAATAAAAACTGAGGTGGAATTATGCATGTTTTGTTCATTGTATTAAATGATGTTGATAGTTTAGATGATATTTTATCTGGTTTTGTAAGGGAAGGAATTAGTGGCGCAACCATATTGGACAGCCAGGGAATGGGAAGTGCTATTGTGAATAATGATAACAGGAATGTTCCTCTATTTAGCACATTACGTATGCTTCTAAGCGACTCACATCCCTATAGTAAAACGATTTTTACTGTTCTTGAAAATGAGAAGATGGTAGAAAAGGCGGTAGCAGTAGTTCAGGAAGTTGCGGATGGCATTTCAAGTACTGGGGTAGGATTTATGTTTACCGTTCCCATCGGTAAAGTTTATCAGATGAAACCTGAAGACTAAAGTCAGATCACAATTTGCCTGACAGGAGTGTGCAAATGACATCAGGCAAATTGTGATTGAAATTAAGGGGTAAGGACTTGCCTGTTTTAAATGCCACGTAGTGGCACATGAGGTTATGAGCAAGTAGCGTATGCGGATTGCGAATATCCGCTTTGACTATCTATTTGGTAAGCATAGGATCGCCAATCCTTGTGAACCTAATTTCGGCAGTTGTGTATTGCTGAAAACTTTTTTGGGGATTAGTGTGCCTTCTCGGCCAGTAATAAAAACGCTGATGGAACCCTCATTTCCGCTTAGTACATACAGATGATTGGTACAAACGCCACTATCAATTGGTGCGCCAGACCCATCTTTCGTGCTATAAACAATATTTGAAACACTCACATGTCCATCATATTCAACTTCATACGTTGTTATTGTGTGGCTACCAGCATTGGAAGTATAGGCAAAACGTCCATCTTCAGATAGTGCAACCCAACAGGTAGCTGCTTGAAAATTCAAAACGGATGAACTGATTACAGAAAGTGTTCCATTGTGATTAACTATGTAAGAAGATAATGCATTTGTTCCAGCCTCCGTAACCATTAATATTTCATTTGTAAAGAAAACAGAGCCAAAAGGTCCGGGACCGCTAGAATTACTGACGATAGGACCGGTGAGAGATCCGTCTGGTTGAACGGTAAATATACTGATTAGGTTAGTGTTTTGCTCAGAGACCGCTATTTTTTTACCGTTATAATTGATGACAATGCATGTTGGCCTGGCATTTTTTGAACTCAATGATTTAGTGGAACCAAAGATTTCGGTAAGCTTACCGTTTTCGTCTACCTGAAAACCGGTTACATTAGATGCAATACTGCTCCCATTGCCTGCGTTTGCCACATAGAGAAGATTGCTTTGAGTTGTTAGGCTTATTGGGAAGAAACCGCCGGACTGTTTCACGTCTGCAAAAATCAGGGTTCCCGAGTTGGTGATTTTGAAGCTAGTGATACTATTGCTACCTGCGTTCACGACGAAAAGGAAATGTCCATCATCTGAAAGTATGATTGATCCCTGTGAACCAAGAGGATCAACACTTTGGGTTCCAGTACCTATACCGCCTGTTTTGTAAGTCTTAACAAATGTAAAATTATCACCGGAATCATGGCGAATAGCTACAACTTCATTACAATCAGCAGCATTCGACATAGAGTAAACCATGTATCCATGCGCACAATCTGTCATATCATACATTTTTTTACCACTCCTTAAACGATTTGCTATTAATAAGAATAAGTAACACAATTTTGTGTTAACATCTTATTGGTATCAATATATTCAATTTATTTACTAAAATGCGAAAATATTTATAGACCTATGGCAAGTATGGGCAGAGCAAGATGCATGAATTACTACGGATTGGATAAGTAACGATTGAAGAATTCCAAATTTAAGTACTGGGGTAGGATTAATGTTTACCGTTCTCATCGGTAAAGTTTATCAGATGAAACATGAATACTTAATCGGATTTAGGCAGGCATTGCTTCGAGATATTGTAGATATTTATAATTATGCTGACATAAATGAATTTCCCAAGGGGGTTGTTTGTATGGAAATACATAACTGTAATTTAAATATACATTATACGGCATCAAAAGAAATATGGGAGCAATTAAGTCAGATGTATACTGAGATGCCATATTGGATAGGTTTTGTTGAGGGCATTCCTCATTGGTATGGTACCTCTGGAAAACAAATAAGTGCATCTGTTGAGCCAAGTGGATTACAGCTTTATGCTGAGCTACCACAGGAAGAATGGGAAAAGTGGTTGTCTAATTTTAAAAGCAGAGCAAGCATAATAATGGGGTATGAAGTCGGAGAACCTGAAGAAGGTTTTGATTTTTCAGGATTTTGGGATGATAGTGACTATGCCAAAGAAGAATAAATAGATAAACCGCCCCCTGATGAAGATTTTGACTATCAGATGGCTCAGGTAAAAAACACTACAAGAAACATCTAATCCCAATAATAGACCCTATAAAAGAACTATATCTAAAATGGTTCATTTTATAGGGTCTATTTTTCATTCGCTCCTTCCACCATTAGTTATCATAAGCAATGTTTACTGTTTGAATAGAAATAAATCTCGACAGATTAAATTAGAGAATCAACTTAATATAATTCAAACTCATAAATCCTAGCAATATTGGAAGTAGTTTGCGTTGCGGCGGTAATGTATAAGCGAACGTAACGGGCACTAAAAGTTGCTACAGTACGATCTGTAATATTCGCAGTGTTATTTGTTACGGAATCCACATCTGTCCAATTGATACCGTCCGTACTTTTTTGTAACTTAAAATCCTTGGTATTATAAGAGGTGCTTTCGCCCCCAATACCGGCATGTTTTACAACCCATCTTGATATGTTATAGGACCCACCTAAGTCGATTTTTAACCATTTAGCAGAATCAGAGTTATCAGAACACCATTTACTATTGCCATTTCCATAACCTGCGATGGAACCGTCTACAGCTTTGTCCGGTGTTTCGTTTGTTACATACTGATTTGCTGTTGCTGATTTTTTGAGAGCAATATTGTTTGAAATTGGTGGAGTAGGTGTAGGAGTTGGTGTAGAGCTAAATACTGAATTAATTGCATTCGCATAGTCGGCGGTTGAATTTGGACTTGATAACTTCATTAAATCATCATATAACCAGATAAATCCACCATCGGAGGAAGACTTCCAATTGGTAAGCTTTGATTTAACCGAGCTAGCAGAGTCTCCTTGACTTCCGTTATGCAAGCACCATAGTCCAGGAATCACATTCATACCCATGATAGATTTCCAGGAAGATGGGCTGTTACCTGCTCCACCATCGTAGCATTGCAGGTACACACGATCAACAATGGAACCAAGCTGGGATTTCACACTGCTCCAAAAGCTTGAGGAAGTGTAGGGACATAATGTAACCTTCATTCCCATAGCGGCACACATTTGCCCAAATTGTACTGTTGAATTTACATTGTATAAGGATTCATCATCGAAATTTACTGCATCTGCTCCTGTTGCATTTTTAAGAGCTAAAAAATTACGATATAGTATTGTATTTGAACCGGTACCATTTGCATTAATTAATGCCTGAATATTCTCAAAATCACTGCATCCCCAAGCTCCAACACTTATCTCAACGCGAGTGACAGAGGTGGTACCTGTTTTTAAGGATTGCCATGCAGTAGCCCATGCAGGGTCTCCTACGTAATTACCGTTTTGACATACAAGTACATCGTTGATGTATAAGTCTCCATTTGGATGAGGATGTACTGACCAGATAATTACTGTGTTAAAACCAGAAGCTTTTAATTGATTCATTACTGGTTGACCGCCTGTAACAAAGGGGCCTCCTCCAAATATTGCAGAAACAGCAGAGGAGGCTGCTTCCACCTTGGTCGGTGAACTAAAGATAGTAAAGCATTGGAACAAGAAACATATTACTAAAAGTAATCCGAAGTGTTTTTTAACGATGCATCTTTTTAACATTTGTTATACCTCCTTTATACTTTATTTATAAGAAGGATCAAAGGTTGCGATTCTTCTTATTTTTAGTATAGAAGCGAGCTTTTCAATATTCAAAGTGAAAAATTTTATTTTTAATGGAGTAATTAAAGAAATGTAAATTTCTAAAAATTTAAAGCTAGAATCCATACAACGATTATGGAATTATTACACTTTCTCATTGAAGGATAAGTAAGTAAACTTACAGTATATTTATTTTTAAAGGAGGAAGTTATGAAAAAACAATATTATAAGTTTGTGTCAGTAGCCCTGATTGCTACAATGTTCGTTACCGGCTGTAGCAAGAATTCTTCCGACATAAAGGATAATGCCACAAACTCAGAAGCAGTTGTCACAGAAGCTGTTGTCACAGAGACAGGACAAGTAACAGAGGAAGAGAAGGTACTAGAGGAAGTACAGGCACCAGGAAAAATAGTTTATAAGGTAACACCAGAGACAGAATCCGATATGAAAATGATGAATATACCAAATGCACCTTATTGGTTCCCAGCAGAGCTGTTGGAATGGAATCCGAAGGAAGCGAAAGATTTAGATTTGTATGTATCGAATGTTCCTCTGAAAAGTAGAGTAGATAAGAGTAAGCTGGTGAAAAGTAACCCGACCCAGTTAGCAGATTTTAAAGTTGCCGCATTATCTATCATGAATTCCAGTACAAGCGGAAATTCTCCGCATGGATTGAATCGCTTCAATGCAAATACATTCTCCTATTGGCAATATGTAGACCAATTAGTATATTGGGGAGGTTCTGCCGGAGAAGGCCTCATTGTTCCACCTACGGCGGATGTAACGGAGGCAGCTCATACCAATGGTGTTCCTATATTAGGTACCATATTCTTAGCACCAGAAGCATGGGGTGGAAAAATAGTATGGTTTGATGATTTCCTAAAAACCGACGAAAACGGTCAATTTTTATTAGTGGATAAGTTAATCGAAGTATGTACAGTACTTGGCTTTGATGGCTGGTTCATTAATCAAGAAGTGGGCGGAACGAAGGAAGCTCCATTAACGAAAGAATATGCTGATAACATGTTATCATTTGTACAGCAATTTAATGAGAAAGCAGCAGGTAAACTTTCCTTCATATGGTATGATTCCATGACGGAAGAGGGCGTAATTGATTATCAAAATGCTCTTACAGATAAAAATGATGCTTACCTGATTGATGAAAATGGGAAAAAAGGTGCGGACAGCATGTTTTTAAATTTTTGGTGGGCAGCAAGTGCATTAGCAGACCAGGAGTTGTTAATAAAATCCAATGAAAAAGCGAAAGAAAAAGGAATTAATCCATATGATCTTTATGCCGGAGATCGGAAGAGCG
>DPVV01000429.1:0-1795 GCA_003526525.1 Lachnoclostridium phytofermentans
GAACGGCATCATTATGCTACAGCACTTACCGATAAGCAATTGCAAGAATATTTTGGCATAAAAATAATTAACTTCACTTTTAGCCCACCAATTGATAACACCTTTAAATAATTTAATTTTCCACTATAATCATATAATCATAATACGAATTTAAGTAGATTCGTTATCTTTCACAATTGTGAATTTAAAAGGAGGGAAAATCACGTCCCTCCTTCAATCTCGTCCATATAGTTCCTCTTTTATTATCTCATTTTCGAGATTTATTACTTAACCTACATATGCTTTTAATAAATCCAAAGTAGCAATTAGTGCTGTTTCATGGGTACGTTCCATACCATGAGAGGCGTGAATTCCCTGCCCAATTAATGCTGCTCTTATATTATTTCCACCACGCATAGCAGCCGAAGCATCGGAACCATAGTGAGGGAAGATGTCTACTACATATGGGATTAGCTTATCTTTTGCGAGATTCATTAGATTTGTTGTTAATTCATAATCATATGGACCTGAAGAATCTAATGCACAAATTGATACAGAGTACTCATTTCCAGCTAAATCATCGCCTATAGCTCCCATGTCAACAGCGATAAATTCACTAATCTCTGATGGGATATAGGAAGCGCCCATACCGATTTCTTCTAAATTGCTGATTAAAATCTTTAAAGTTCTCTTTGGTGTAACTTTTTGTTCTGATAAATCTTTCAGTAAACCTAATAAAACAGCTACACTTGCCTTATCATCCAGATGTCTAGATTTGATAAATCCGCTTTTTGTATACTCAAAACGTGCATCAAAGCTAATATAATCTCCATTATTGATACCAAGATTTAGAACATCTTCTTTATTCGCTACTTTCTCATCAATACGTATTTCCATGTTTCGATCCTTACGCTCAAGAGTTCTTGCATCATCATAGGAATGAACCGATGGACTTTTTGAAAGAATAGTTCCAGTATACACCTTTCCATCTCTAGTATGGATTTTGCAATATTCACCTTCGATACTATTCATTGTGTAGCCCCCAACACAAGTGAAGCGAATCATACCATCACCACTGATGGAACGAACCATGGCACCCAGTGTATCCACATGAGCTGATAAGCCAAGGCAATCACTACTTTCTCCAGGGACCGTAATAATTAATCCACCTCGTTTGATATACTCACAGGAATATTGATATTGATTAGCTTCCCTATCAACAAACCCCATTACTTCTTTCGTAAACCCAGATGGGCTTGGAATATTCACTAGTGTTTCTAGCGTTTTAATAATGTACTCTTTCGTTTCCATACAAATCTCCTCTATTTTTTTAGTATTTCATGAATTAATTACCTTCATTTTAAATTAGCTACATTGCATTAGATAACACTTTCTATTTTCAACCTAACATACATTGTATGCCATAAATAAGAAGATACCGCTTATGTTTTTATTACCTATTCCATATATCCTAGTTTAGTTAATTATAGTATTATAACATTGACTTGTCAAAAACAATTCCCAGTTTTTGTATCAATTGCATTGTCACTTCATCCTGATAAAAAACAGGATGCCTGTTATCATAATTACTCCATACAATCATAGGATATTTACAAAAATAAAATGTACTAAACAAGCTCTCTGAGGCGCTTAACTCAACCGTTAACTTAAGCATGTCATCAGTTAATTGAAAATACAGTGGTTTATGATTATTTTCACCTTCTGAATGAAAACTCTCATCCTCTGAATGAAAATTCTCATCTTCTAAATGAATATTCTTTCCTTCTAAATGGTGATTCTCATCTTCTAAATGAAT
>DPVV01000429.1:2105-2608 GCA_003526525.1 Lachnoclostridium phytofermentans
CTCATCTTCTAAATGAATATTTTTACCTTCTAATAAAAATTGGTTTAATATTAACTTACCTTCCAAAGATAAGCTTATCTTTACCCGCTCCTGCTCAGGATTAGTAAGTAAATCATAATAAAAATCCACATAGGAATTTTCTTCACCATTTAATTCTTTTAATTTTTTAAGTATTTCATATAGCTCTAATCTACCACCAGTAATAATATGATAAGGAAATTGATCAAATGCATCCGTAACCTGTGGAATTATAAATCCTCCACGAGCTTTAATTTTAGATTGTGAAACCTCAATCCTCATAATTACCTCCCAACGGTTCTAATATAACCTTCCATTCTTCTACCAATTTTTCCAACGAAAACATCGCATTTGCTGGACTGGTGGAAGGTAGACATATGGCTTTTAATCCAGTCTCTGATTCGCTGTATCGATCATAAAGTTTTTTGGCTGTTTTTCCATTCACGTAAATATTACTTATTGGGCTAATTGCTAAAATTCTAGAT
>DPVV01000429.1:2705-16198 GCA_003526525.1 Lachnoclostridium phytofermentans
TGCTAAAATTCTAGATAAATCTGTTGGTATTACATTTTTTATACTGCTATCGCTAGAGCCGATGATATCGCAGCTGTCAATAACATCCCATAATGCAATATGGTTCTCTAATAGAAATTCTCTTTTTTTCGAACTATCCGATGGTATCTCTTTTTCCAATACCGTTGATAACATCCTCCAAAAACGATTCATTGGATGCCCATAATAAAACTCTTGCTCCCTTGATTTAACGGAAGGAAAACTCCCTAATATCAAGATTTTACTATTTTTATCAAAAACCGGTTCGAAGGTATGTGAAACGTGTTGATAATCACCCATAGTAACCTCTATTTCTTTTTTAATCACTAAGTCATAACGGATATTCTCAATCCGCTTACGCTACTTTTATTTCTTTACTCAATCATATATTTATGACGGATATCCCTATACTTTTTCATACAACAACAAGCCTGTGATTATCACAAGCTTGTTTGTTGATTACATATCATTTTAATCTATTAAACTTACATTGATATCCTAATCTTTAGTGTAATAGATTCCAGCATTAAAATCAAGGAATCACTCTTCTTTTTTCTCATAAATGTCTGTCTGCGCTGGATTATCTAATAATTCTCCAGTGAAAGTAAACCTTGATCCGTGGCATGGACAATCAAAGCTTAACTCGTCCGGATTCCATTCCAACTGGCAGCCAAGATGCGGACATTTTGGTTCTATTATGAAAATTTCACCCTCATTATTTTTATAGACTCCGTATTTAACTTCATCTACTTCAATAATTCCACCATGACCCACTGGAAGCTCTTCCTCAGTCGCTTTTGGCAACTGAAATATTCTCCTTGTTAACCCTTTTACTGCTTGTTTCGTTTCTACTAACAATGCTTTTAAATCACTTGTAAGTGTAAATCTCTCTGGTGAAAATACTGGTGCATACCAAACGTCTTCGCCTGCTATTTGTTTTGAGATAATTTGCGCTGATACCATAGAACTTGTCATTCCCCATTTACCAAATCCAGTTGCTACATACCAGTTCGGTTTACCACTTGAGAATTGGCCGATATATGGTACACCATCTAAGGTCATACAATCCTGTGCAGACCAGTGAGCAAACTCACTGCTCTCTGGGTAATTTTGCTTTAACGCACTTCGTAAAGCACTATATTGGCCACCACGAGAATTTTCACCAGTTCGATGACCTCCGCCACCAAATAATAAGATGTCTTTATAACTTCGTAGTGAATAACCGGTCTTTTCATAACTTCGATACATTCCATCTAAAGTAGTTGCATTTTTACATGCAAGAAAATAAGATCGATCTTGATGCATTCGTAGAAAATAAAATCCTGGTGCATTGATAAATGGATAATGAGTTGCAAATACAATATATTTTGCTGATATTTTACCACGATTCGTTTTAAGTACTGTATCTTCTACTTCAAGTACCTTTGTATTTTCATAAATGGTTAATGTACTAGCCACCGCAGATAAGAATTTTAATGGATGAAACTGAGCTTGATTTGCAAATTTCACCGCACCCTTCACTTGAAAAGGCAGTTCTGTTTCTGTGGTGAATTCAGCATCAATCCCAAGCTTTCTAGCAGTAATAGCTTCCTCTTCTAAAAGGGTTGCATCTTCCAAAGTATAAAGAAAAGCACTTTTTTCTTCAAAGTCACAATCGATTAGTAGCTCATTTACTAAATTCTTATATTCTAATATTGCATACTCATTAGCATAAGCATATTGCTTCGCTTTCTCTTCACCAAATTGATCAATGAGTTTATGATAAATATCCTCATGCTGTGAAGTTATCTTTGCGGTTGTTCCTTTTGTCTGCCCACTTCCAATACGTTTTGCATCCACTACAATCGTTTTAAATCCTTTTTGTGTGAGGTAATAGGCTGTTAAAATACCTGCCATTCCTGCACCTATCACTGCAACTTCAGTCGTTAAATCACCAGGTAATTCCTCCCTTGGAGCAATTGAATAAGTTTCTTCCCATATAGATACCATATTTAACCTCAATTCTGACGCTTTCGCGCCCTCATCTTAATAACGGAATATGTGCGCCAGCGCAAATTACAAATTTGTTTCTACCTTCTTAGTATTACATTGTTTACGTATCTTTATGAAAACATTTACTAAAACTTCAACTTATTTCATTGTTGTACAAAAAAAATATAGGAAGACTTCATTCTATGCATCCAATGATATCTTCCCATATAGTGTATCATATTTCAAGATAGTACATGATATTATTCATTACAATGAAAAGTCCGCAAAGCACACTTTTTCTTGTTTACTTTAATACATAAGCCTCTACTTGCTGATAAATTTGCTCATTGCACTCGATTTCGTATACCATTCCCTCTTCTTCGCTGATGGAAGAAAGGATATTCGTTGAAGCATTAATCTTCGCCATTAATGCACCAAGATGATACGGAATCAATATCTTAGCTCTAACTTCATTCGGGTATAAGCGCTTACAAATAAGTTCGATAAGCTCTTTCATGCCATCGCCTTTTTTCGCAGAAATCAATACAGTATCTTCCTCTGACACTAATACCAGTTTCTCTTCTATATTATCTTGCAAAACATCCGATTTGATTAAATCCGCTTTATTATAAGCATAGATAGCTGGTATGTGACCTGCTCCTATTTGCTTTAAGGTATCATTTGTCACCTCTATCTGACTCTTGTAATCTTCATTGGAGCGATCTACTACATGAATCAGCAAATCAGCTTCGCATACCTCTTCTAGTGTAGAACGAAATGCTTTCACCAGCTTATGCGGTAAGTTACTTACAAATCCAACCGTATCGGATAATAAAAACTCCTTTCGATTTTTGAGTTTCATCTTACGAACAGAAGTCTCTAGGGTTGCAAATAACATATCCTTTTCTAAAACTTCTTTGTCTTCCTTACCGATAAATTGTTGAACCATATAATTCATTACCGTTGATTTTCCTGCATTGGTATATCCTACTAATGCTACCGTCTTTATCTCATTTTTCTTACGCTGATTTCTCTGTGTCAAACGTTGCGTAATAAGCTCTTCTAGCTCTCTTTGCATCGCATTGATTTTTTCTTCTACTCTTCGCTTATCAAGTTCGAGCTTAGTTTCACCAGCACCTTTATTTCTACCACCAGCTCCGGTACCACCACCAATACCCCCTGCCTGCCTTGATAGGTTTTCATTCGCTCCAATCAAACGTGGCAATTCATATTGTAATCTCACTACTTCAACTTGGAGCTTTGCTTCCCTTGTTTTAGCACGACTAGCAAATATCTCTAATATTAGGTTGGTACGATCGAGAACCACGGTATCAACCACCCCTTGAATGTTACGCATTTGAGATGCTGTTAACTCTCCGTTGAAGATAACAACCTCTGCCCCGCGTGTTTTAGCTAATTCCGAAAGTTCTGCAAGCTTGCCCTTTCCAAGATAAGTAGCCTTATTTATACTATCTGCATTTTGTACTAAACTATCAACTATCTCAATATCACACGCATCACTTAATGCGATTAATTCCTGCATTCCCTCATGAAAATGCTCTTGATTCTTAACATTTACTCCTACTATTATACCGATTTGTCTCATAATCATAATCTCCTTTTCATAATGATAGTCATTAAATGGACCATCATTAATGTTAATAAACTTTTTTAAGCCAAGTTTTTACTATGATTTTTAGAAAAACTTGATTCTTTGCTACGAAAAGGATTATGATAAACGTTATATTTATCCCGAGTACCATAATCCAGTACTAATAACGAATTCTAATAGAATTAATCATTCTAAAACCTCCCTTATTTGCGAAAAGAAATATTACTACACGTTAGTGAAAAGATATCCAACATGAAATAGAACATATCACAAACTTTTTCTTGTTAGAATAGACCAGCTTCAGGACATAAAAAACAGACAAAACCTAGATAGGCCCTGTCTGCTATATATGCATCTTATGAAACAATATCATGAGTTACTTATCGTCTATATTAAAAATATCATACTTACCCTAGCATATTTAGCTAAGTTGAGATAGTAATTATAAACTTTGATTAGTAGTCTTCACCCATAGAAATGAACATATTTGCCGTTTAAGCATAACAAAAAAGCCTTGTTAAGGTTTACCAAAACATATCTGCTTTTTAATAAACTTATCTTAAACGACTAATAAACATGTACTTTCTCCTTTGTCACACTAATATAATAATAACAATATCACATTGCTATCCTTCTGTCAAACAATCCAGCAACAAATTATGTACTTATTTTTGATTACTTTCTGATAGGTGTAAAAATACACCAATTAGCATTATTTATACCTATCATAACATGGACTTATAGCAGGAAAAAATATCAAAAACACAAGAAAATATAGTAGACATATGTATCATCGTGTGGTAAGGTTGTAATAATTTAAAAAGGAATAGAACGAATATGTATACAGCAACTACAATTGCAAAAGGAAGGATGTAAGGATTATGAAAACTTATCAATCTATGAGCAAAGATGAGTTGACCAGTTTAAAAACTGATTTAGAAGCAAAATACAAGGAATTCCAAGGAATGGGATTAAAGCTTGATATGTCAAGAGGAAAACCTTCTGCAGAACAATTAGATATCTCCATGGGTATGATGGATGTTTTAAATAGTGAAGTAAGCCTTCAATGTGAAGAAGGGATAGATTGTAGAAACTACGGTATCCTTGATGGTATCAAAGAAGCAAGAGAACTTCTTGGTGCAATAAGTGAAGTACCAGCCGATAACATTATTATTTATGGAAATTCTAGTTTAAATATAATGTACGATACTGTTTCCCGCTCCATGACTCATGGTGTTATGGGAAGTACTCCTTGGTGTAAATTAGATAAAGTAAAATTCCTTTGCCCAGTCCCTGGTTATGATCGTCATTTCGCAATTACAGAACATTTTGGCATCGAAATGATTAATGTACCTATGACAAATGAAGGTCCTGATATGGATATGGTAGAACAGCTTGTCAGCACAGATGATACAATAAAAGGCATCTGGTGCGTACCAAAGTACTCCAATCCACAAGGAATTACTTATTCCGAAGAGACTGTAAGGCGTTTCGCAAGACTTAAACCAGCTGCAAAAGATTTTAGAATTTATTGGGACAATGCATACAGTGTACATCATTTATATGAAGACCAACAAGATTTTTGCTTAGAAATTCTTACAGAATGTGAGAAGGCTGGCAACCCAGACATAGTTTATAAATTCACCTCTACTTCAAAAATAAGCTTTCCTGGTTCTGGTGTAGCTGCTATTGCGACCTCAAAGAATAATCTTGCAGATATTAGAAAGCAGTTAACCCTACAGACTATAGGACATGATAAGGTAAATCAACTCCGTCATGTACGTTACTTTAAAAATTTAGATGGTGTTCATGCTCATATGAAGAAACATGCAGATATCATGAGACCAAAATTTGAAGCAGTAATTGATATTTTAGAAAAAGAACTTGGTGGACTTGGAATTGCTAGCTGGATTAAACCAAAAGGCGGTTACTTTATCTCCTTTGAATCCATGGATGGATGTGCTAAGGATATCGTTACTAAAGCGAAGAATGCAGGCGTTGTTATGACTGGTGCTGGAGCAACTTATCCATACGGAAAAGATCCTAAGAATAGTAACATTCGTATTGCCCCATCCTTCCCAACATTGGATGAATTAAAACAAGCAGCGGAATTATTTGTATTATGTGTTAAATTAGTTAGCGTTGAAAAATTACTTGAGCAGTAACTATGACACCTCAATTTGAGATTTAAACATTTGCGAAATCCAGATTGGTTTGCACGGGTTCAAACTGTCGAAAATCTATATGCTAAGACCCTTCTCATTTTTAAAAGCTATCTAATAAATGAATAAATCATCTTTTTGCTATAATTTTTTAGCAAAGAATCAAAAAGAGCAACTGTGAGTTTATTCCAGTTGCTCTTTTTAGATTATATTCCAATAACATTCCATTATATCAGATATTGTAAAATTATAGTTTTTATTATTACAGAAAGATACAATATAATCTCAATCACTTTATATCATACTAATACTGTAAATTATAAAAATAAAAAATTTCATCTAATTTTTTTACGTTTACTATGTAGTTGATATCAACATTCTACGAATAACGGATATTCCGAAGTTTTAAACGATTCTATGTCGGTTAGGTAAAAACTTATATTTTAACTTAGAGTTTATACCAACGAATGTTTAGTGAATAGTAAAAGATTCGTAGAATATTGGCAAAAGAATGGAGGTCCTTATGAGTAAACAATACCAACAACGTTATGAGAAAGAAAGAGAGAAGCAATTACAATGTTCAAACAAAAATGAAAATTGTTCTAACTCTACAAGTAATGATTCTAACCTTTCAGACTGCTCTAATACAACACAAAAGCAAGGAACTAAGAATAATACCAATCAAGAAATAAAATAAGGGAAAGCATGCTTTGCGAGCACTTCCTTGTCATGAACAATTAAAAGCGTACTCAACTAACATTTCCATGTTAGTGTTATTCATCTTAGCCGGAAAAACTGAATAAAAAAGCGGGTGGTTTCGATTATCTCATTTATGGGAAGCAATTGCTCCAACATAAACTACGAAATACACTCGCTTTTTATATATAACTATATAACTTATTCTAACTTCTTTTATAAAAATAGAAAAGTTTCAAATTTACTTCTATTTAAATTCTATCTATTTATAGATTTCGAAAAAATCAACCTGTTCTCTTTTCGGAAGAGACTTAATTACTTGAATAAAAGAATGATCAATCATATCAAACAAAATCTCTTTGTCTATCTTTGCAATCCATATTGTGTTGCGATATGGTTGTTGAACAGGCGGACAATGATATCCTCTAACAACTACGGAAGGATACTGTTCTCTATAGAAATCCGCTAAGACCATATCACATTTTAATGTTAACTTATAGTCTTCTGGATTCGGATATAATTCTGCAAAAATCTTCTTTCTTACTTTGAAAACAATCGGAACTTCTCCAAAAGGATACTCTATGTATGCATCTTTTTTGGTTAAACAATATTCCATAACCTCTTTTGCTGTGGCATTCATCTACCCCACCCCCGTCACTGCAATGCGATATAGTTACTTACTAGGTCGTCAATACCTACTGTCGAGTTATGCTTCATTATTTTAATAAATCCTTCTGTAGTTGCCTGTTTAAACGCATAGGTATCGTAATACTCTCTCATCGCACGAAAAAAAGCTTCTTCTCCCATTCGTTCTCTAAGCTCATATAAGAAATATTGTGCTTTATAATAGCATGCCATATAGTAAGCATTATTCTGGTACTCCGTTATCCCCTTATTAATTGATATTGGATCCAATTTTAAGTACTTACCTTGAATGGCATAGTCCTCTGCCTCCGGCTTCCCCTTTACTTTCTCTAAATATAACCCTACAGCAAAAGTACTAAGTCCCTCATCTAACCAAGCTTCTGTTGTTTCATTATTTCCTATGATTCCATAAAACCACTGGTGAGCGATTTCATGACTTAGTATTTCTTCATAACTTACTTGCTGATTATCAAGGAAGGCTTCTCTTGGCATATATATCAAACCACTATACTCCATCGCTACATTAATATTGGGCTTTTGTGTAATCATTGCCATTCGAAAAATATCATACGGATAATCGCCAAATACCGTTTCGTAACAATTGAGTGAATCCATTATTTGCTGCATCGTAGAATCTTTATGTTCTTGGCTCACCACATTTTTTTCAAAATATGCATAAATCTTTATACCATTAAACTCATCTTCTATTATTTCATATTGATCTGATATCGCCATACAGATATCTCTTGCGTTTTTATTTTCAAATGTATAAGTCACTGTTTCTTCTTTTACATCTTTCTTACGCTCAACTCCACCACAAGCAACTACATAATCTTTGGGTACGGTAATTTTCATACGAAAATCCGACATATCATGATAACGCCCGTCGCCAACTAAACTCATAGGGGTTAGATCCCACCCATTGTCATCGTAAACCGCCATCTGCGGATTAAAAAAGCTAAAGCAATACTGTGTTTTATAATAACCAAAGCGTTCCACCAAATCAGGTATTAGGAATTTACAACTGATCTGAAATTGAATTGTTTTCCCTGGTGCAAGTGGCTTCTCGGGTACAATTTTTAATAATTGATTATGGTCTAATACTTCAAAGCTAAGTTCATCTTTCGATAAACTATTTACAGCTAACACTTGAATTCCTTTGGTATTATCGTAAACCTGATATGCATTACCATAAATATGAAGGTATAACTCAGAAAGTGATACCCCTTTTTTATTTTGATATGTAATAGTTTCTGAAAAATTTAAAATATGCTCTTTTGTATCCAATGTCCCCTCAAGTTCATAAAGAGTTCGCCCCTCGTTAAGTGAGTCAGAACTTTTCTCCTTACCTACGCACCCTGTCAGCCAAGCACTTAATATAAAGCAAAGTAAACTTATTAGGAAGGCTGACCTCCTTCTCTTATTGCATACCTTACTAATCATATCCCCCTGATTCATTTCTTACTCCCACTCTTTCATTCCGAAATACAAGATGGATTGGCAAGCCAATCCATCTTGTCATAAACTAAAATCTCAATAAGCGAAGAATATCATATTTACCATAACTTTACAATATATTGAAGGGAATTGCAACATCTTCTGTAAAGTTTATATTATAGTGAATTAAACTTTAGGTTGCAGCTTTGTTTCACTTCTTCTCTCTTTTCTTCATTTATTATTTTATCCTCGATTAGTTTTTCTTCAACCATTTCTTGTTTTATAAAATTCTCTTTTATTCCACCATCTTGAATCATGTACCCTTTATCGCAAATTTTTTCTATAAATTCTTTCTTGTCACTAGTTAATAGAATGGTAATGTTTTGTTTTTTTAACAACCGAAGAATCTTACAAAGTTCACGATGATTTTTATTATTCTCTTTCGAAAATAGCTCATCAAATATTATGATATCTTGCCGCTCCATGATGGCCTGTGCAATGCTTAACTTTTGCAGCATACGTGTGCTAAACTCTCCGACTTTTGTACGACTCTCAGGTTTTAATCCAACCGTTTTCATAGCTTCATAGATTTCTCTGTCTTCGACATTTCCATTAATTCCTGCAATATATTTTAAATTTTTGTAACCGTTAAATTCTTTAATAAATCCCATGGGATGGATAGCAATTCCAACATCTGTTGGAGTTTCACTAAATTTACCCAGTTGTTCTCCTCGAAAATAAACCTTTCCGCTATCTGGTGTCAGCTCCCCACACAAAATCTGAAATAAAACAGACTTTGCACCATCACCCATATCAAAAAAGCCAATGGTATCTCCCTTTTCTATGTTCATGTTCACGTTTTGTAAAATGTTTTTACCATCTACCCTTTTTGATATTTTATCTATCTGTATTTCATTACTCATAATTATTACCTTTCATTTTTACTGTCAAAAGGGAATTAGTCTATCACAATTAATAGATCATGTCAATCCACTTTGGTAAACTATATAGTTCTATTAAAAACCTCTATTCTAATTCTTCTTCAACTTTTTATAATTTTAATAAACTACCACTTTCCACCAAAATAGTTTTGTGCTATACTAGTGATTAACGTGCGCTTAGCATATTTTTACATTTTTCTGATGTAATGGGGGATTTCTTTTGTCATGAATTATCAAGAAGAAATTGGATTAATCAATCAAATGGTATTTCAACAATCCGATCAAGACACTTTTGATTATTTTAAGAAACGATTGGCCGATACGTCTAAGGACTCCGACGCAATTTTACGGGGATTATTCTGCCATGCCCTTGGTACAACTGCTTATAAGGTTGGGTTATATGGACGTGCTATTGATTATTTTTTTAACTCACTTGATTGTTATCAGTCTGTTGATAATTCAACTCCCTATAGAGCAGACTTAATATCTTGGGAGACAATTGAAATAGCTTTTGCGCACAGTTATATTAATCAAACAAAATTATCAAGAGAATTCTTAGAAAGGGAGTCAGTTCAAAAATCAATAGAGAATAAAAAAATACAACACCACTTACTGCTATTAGAAGGTGTACTTGCCTATAAGGAAGACAAGCCTGCTCTCTTCGTTTCAAAGATACAAACATTACTAGAACTTCCTCTGAATCCTTCAACTATACTAAGAGATTTCAACGAATTTATTCTATTATTTCGCTACAGTATCGCATTAGAAGAATATGAAATTTCTTTAAAAATACTAGATATCTTAACTTCAATTGCAACACAATCTAATCGAATTGACTCACAATGCCAACTTGCGGAATGCAAAGTACTCTATTATAAATCGACTAATGATATAATTTCTTATAAAAATACATTTCTTGAATTAATATCCTTAACAAATTTAAAAGAGAAAGAATATAAGAAGATGAAAGAAAAGAATATTTATCTGACCGATATTATTTTTCATCAATATGAACAAAAAGTTAAAACAAACAAGCGGATTGCCAATCTAAAAGAAATTGCCGAGATTGATTCCTTAACAAAATTACCAAATCGTTATCGAATTAATCAATATGGACCAAGTCAATTTTTAAAGGCTAGAAAAGGGCAGAAAAACCTTGGTGTTTTAATGTTAGACATTGATAATTTTAAACTATACAACGATCAATTTGGTCATTTAATCGGAGATAAATATCTTAGTCTACTAGGTAAAGTATTACGAAAACATAGTGACAATGCTTTTGCTGCAAGATTAAGTGGAGATGAATTTCTTGTTATTTTTTATGACCAAACCAATGAACAGATTAAAGAATATTGTAAAACCATTAGCTCAGAATTAAAAAATTGTGACCAAATAATTATCGATGATCTTCCCTTTGGGACTCTTACCATAAGTCAAGGCGTTGTGAATGAAATACCGGATTATGATATGACCTGGGAAGATTATGTTCGCCGTGCGGACTACGCTCTATACAAAGGGAAAAGATCTAATAAAAACCAAATTACCTTTGTTAATGTTTAACCTTAGATTTGGGAGGGAACCATGAAATCTTCTGACATAATAGAAAAATTAATTGAAGCCTCCAAACAATATGTTTATGTGGATTTGTCCAAATGGATCAAGGCAAACGAGGAACTTCTATCTGCTGCAACAAAGGAGCAAGATGAGATTGCAATCGCAACCGCTTATTTTTTTATTGGTGAGGCTGAATATTGGCAAAGTAAACTGGATTCAGCGCTGGAGTACTTTTATAAAGTACTTACGATGTCAAAAGAACTAAAAGATATGGAATTAGAAGGAAAGTGTTGTAATATGATTGGCTCTATTCATTGTAAAAGAAGCAATGAATCAATCGCTATTGATTACTTTCATCAATCCATCCACTGTTTAAAGGAAATAAAAAATTATAGTGCACTTAGTTCTACTTATATGAATATGGCATCTGTCTACATAAATTTGGAACAATATGAAAAAGCTCTTGCGTGTTACAAAACGGCAGATTACTACGATGATCTTGAAAGCAAAGAACATGGTTCTCAAGCAGATGCCGAACTAAATCAACTTATTTTTCATATCAACTATGCATTGCTTTATGAGAAATTACAGGATTACGAGAAAGCAACTGAATATTTAGATAATCTTCATACTTATCCAAACAATGAACTCCTTCAAAGTGTACAACAATATACTAATGTTGCATATGCTAAGGTTACATATCAAAGACTAAAACAATTACATAAAAATACTACCAATTTAATAGTTTACAGTGAATTTCTTTCTCTTGTAGAAGTAATTTTATATTACTCCAAAAATATTTTGTATAACGCCGATGTTATTCATGATTACTTAGATATCCTTGATTACTTAATAGACATATCCGCCTTTTGCTACATAGAGGAAATGCTTCATTTGCTTGAATATACTGCAAAAGAATGTCACAGCAATACCATTACAATAATGGTATATCAGCGGAAGCTATCCTACTATGAATCTCTAGGTGATGCAAGAAAAATGGAATCACTCTATGATGATTATTTTCAATTATTACAAAAACGCCATCAAGAGATGGATCGCATCTATCAATCTAACTTACTAAGTCATATTAAGATTGAGGAGGATGCACTTATACAACAAAGTAAGGATGCCCAAGTAAAAGAGTTGGAACAACGCTCCTCTTATGATTCTCTCACAGGTCTAGCGAATCGTAATTTTCTTAATCTATATGGAGAAAACCAGTTGCGCGAGGCGAGGCAGAATAACGTACCTCTTGGTGTGATCGTACTTGACGTTGATGAATTTAAATCCTATAACGATACCTATGGACATATTGTAGGAGATTATTGTCTTATGCAGGTTGCAACTTCTATAAGAGAGAATTCAGGAAATGCTTTCGCTGCTAGATTTGGAGGAGATGAATTCGTTCTAATTTCTTATAATGCAGAAGAAGAAAAGTTAATAAATTTAGCAAAGAGTATTCAAGAGGACGTGGCAAACAAGCAACTTCCAACCGTAGAAACAATGGTGCAATCTAACATTACCTTAAGTATCGGCTACTATTATAGTGTTCCTAATAAAGAAAAATGCTTAAATGACTTTATCCGTAATGCAGATAAAGCCCTCTATCGTGCCAAAGATGAAGGAAAAGGTCATATTGTTTCCTATTAAATTCCCCAATCGTTAAATCTGCCAACAATCTTACAATTTCATCGACTTCTCATAAGTAATATTATCTGAGCTAAAATTGTGTTTAAATAATCGGATTGACGGTGCAAAAAACGGTATCACCCATACAGGGCGATACCGTTTTAAATTAAAAAGGTCTTTCGCTTTATACTATAATAGTATGCAAAAGACCTTTTTATAAAACTCAAAAAAATTCAGCTTATAGTCGTGATGACTCTTAAATCAAAATACTATCACTCTCCCTAATTAATAAACAACTACGGTTCCACACCTAGTACTAGCTTACCGTTATAATACACAACAACTTTTGTACTATCTCCATAAGAATAATCATTCTCTTGGTTATACAAACTCCAGTCACTCTTAGTAAATCTGATATTCACAATTAAGGTAGAATCTGCAGATAATTTATCAGTTGTGTTATACGTTACATCAAGATACGAATCTGCTTTTGTTTTTGGTACCACCATTGAGTTAAAGTTTCCATTCACCACAGAAGTATATGGGATGTACCAAGGATCTTTATTTAGTTGCATTCCAGCAGTGTCACAATAGAAGTTTTCCTTCGCAGTTCCCTCTTTCGTATAATAATAACGGATTACTAACTTAGATAAATCAATATCGCTCCCTTTTTCATGCTTAATCTTATAATCCGCATTTATTGTGTTTGTTGATAGATTGGCATTACCTGTATTGGTTAAGGAAATAGTGAAACTACCTGGAATTGGTGTTACTGAAGGTGTAACCGTTGGTGTCACGGTTGGTGTTGGTGTTACTGTTGGTGTTATC
>DPVV01000174.1 GCA_003526525.1 Lachnoclostridium phytofermentans
CTCAAAGTCTGCAGGCTATGGAAAGGCATGGTTATTGATATGACAGAAAGCGATGCAATCAAATTATTTAAATCATTGGCGGATAAATCAAGGTTGATGATTTTAAAATCATTGGCAGAGCAGCCAATGTATGTAGAACTTTTAGCCAAGCGTCTTAATTTGACTCCACCAACGATATCGTTTCATCTTAAAAAATGAGAAGAAGCGGGTGTGGTAAATTCTAAGAAAGAACAATACTATACAATATATTCGTTAAAAGAATCTATCTTAAACGCTAAAATATTAGATATTATTAAAGAAGAATCTAGTGAGAAGGAAGTTCAAGAGGAACGGGAAGAGCAATATCATAAGAAGGTAATTGAAAGTTTCTTTGAGTATGGAAAGTTAAAGTCAATTCCTGTTCAGAGAAAGAAGAAGCGCATCATCCTAGATGAGATAGCGAAAGCATTTGAATCTGGTAGAATTTACACGGAGAGAGAAGTCAATATAACAATCGCGGATTATCATGATGATTTTTGTACTATAAGAAGAGATATGATATCGGAGAAAATTTTGACCCGAAATGAAAAGGGGTACCAATTAATAAAAAAAGATTAGTGTTATGTTTTTCATAATATGAAAGCATACTTCACGAACTTTTCCTTGTCATGAATAATTAGGCTGGTACTTATGCACCAGCCCAATTTTTTATCAATAATTGAGAAGAACATTCCCCCTCAAAGCGTTTCAACGCGTAGGTGGTGAGATGAATTCTCACGCGGATTGAGGCGTGTATAACCCCCGCTGCTTACCACATCCGTCCGCAGATATGGTAATGTTACAAAATATTATAAAAAATTAGTACTCTACTGTCTCTTTAATAAAACTTCTTCTTCGTATAGAGAAACCGTTGCGTACCACTCTTCTTTTACAGGTACATTATTTACTTCACAGAAATAATCCCAAATATCACCGAATGGATAAGATTTTAACTCTTCTTGTTGCATTAATAATTCTGTAAATTTTCCTTCGTTCTGAAGTTTCTTTAACTTATCGTTTGGTGTTAATAATGCATATAATAAGGATTTTTGTAAATTTCTCATACCAATTGTCCATGCTGCAACACGGTTAATGCTTGCATCAAAGAAGTCAAGTGCTAAAATAACACGGTCAAGTGCATCATTTCTGATTACTTCTTTTGCAATTTCTCTCGTTTCATCATCAAATAAGACAACATGGTCACTATCCCAACGAACTGGTCTTGTTACATGAAGTGCGATTTTATCTGCAAATAATAACATTGAAGAAATCTTATCAGATACCACCTCTGTCGGATGGTAATGTCCATTATCCATAAGACTTAAGATTCCATTCTTTGCAGCATAGTTAATGCAGAATTCACTAGAACCTACAGTGTAAGACTCTACACCTATACCAAATACCTTAGATTCTAGAGCAACGATAACCTTATTCCTATCATAATCAATGCTAAGAATCTGATCGAGAGAATCTTTAAAGCGTGCTCTTGGAGAAAGGCGATCCGCTGGAATATCCTTATATCCATCTGGAATCCAGATATTCATAACACATGGCTGACCTAATTCCGTTGCAAAATACTCAGAGATGCGAACACAAGCTTTTCCATGGTCAATCCAGAACTTACGGATTTCCTCATCTGGAGAGGAAAGAGTAAATTGTCCTGCCTTTGGATGGGAGAAGAAAGTTGGATTAAAATCTAAACCAAGCCCTCTCTTCTTCGCAAACTCTACCCATTTTGCAAAGTGTTTTGGCTCTAACTTATCACGGTCAGCAAACTCACCTTTTTCAAATATTGCATAATTAGCATGTAGGTTAATTTTATGTTTTCCAGGTACCAAGGATAATACCATATCGATATCCGCCATTAACTCTTCTGGTGTTCTTGCCTTTCCAGGATAACTTCCTGTTGCCTGGATTCCACCGGATAAAGGTCCATCGTTATCAAATCCCGTTACATCATCTCCCTGCCAGCAGTGCATCGAAATTGAAATTCCCTTTAGCGTTTCTAATGCCTTGTCGGTGTCAACACCAAGCTTACCATAAATCTGTTTTGACATTTCATATCTTTCTTTTATCATATTTTCCCTCATTTCTGCTCTTACTTAAGCTTCAAATTTCTTAATTTCAAAGGATTCAAATACTGCTTCTCTTGCCACTGAAACAGAATCGAATACCTTCGTACCAATCATCTGTGCTAATATATTTCCTATCGCTGTTGCTTCTGTAGGACCTGCGTATACTGTTTTCCCAGTAGCTTTTGCTGTTAATTCGTTTAGATACTGAGCATTACAACCACCACCTACGATATGAATACTGTCATATTGATACTGCGATAGTTTCTCAAGTTCTTCTATTGTCCTACCATAACATTCTGCCAAGCTTTGATAGATAACGGTAGCAATTTCTCCTGGTGTTTGAGGAACTTTTTGATTGGTTACTTCACAATACGTTTTAATTGACTGGATCATACTATCCGGAGCAAGGAAACTATCATCATTGACATCGACACGGGATGGAAAATCATTGCATTCACCAGCCATTTCACAAAGTTTTGCAAAGGAGTATTCATCATGATATTCCTTCTTCACAGATTGAATCATCCAAAGTCCCATAATATTTTTTAAGTAACGGAAGCGATAATCAAATCCACCCTCGTTTGTTAAGTTTGCTAGACGACTTTCTTCTGAGCAATCTGCCTTTCTTTGTTCAATCCCCATGAGAGACCAGGTACCTGAACTTATGTATAACGTTTGTTCTTCGTTGCTTGGTACCGATAATACTGCAGAGCCTGTATCATGTGTTGCCGGAAGCATAACTGTTAAATCAAATCCTATTTCTTTCCTTATCTCCTCGGTTACTGGGCCAAGTACGTCTCCTGCAGTTCGTAACTCCTTGAAGATTTCCGTTGGATAACCGAGACTAGAAATCAATTCATAATCCCACTGTTTTGTATTTGGATTTACCAATTGTGTTGTTGTTGCATTTGTATACTCTACCGCTTTTTTACCGGTTAGCAAGAAGTTAAAGTAGTCTGGTATTAATAAAAAATCTTTGCCTCTCTCTAAATATTCCGGATATAGCTGCTTTAATGCCATCAATTGATATATTGAGTTAAATGGCTGCTTTTGAATACCAGTTCTCGCATATAAGTCCTTCTCACTAATTACTTGATATACGAATTCCTCTATCCCTTTGGTACGATCATCTCGATACCCTACGGTATTTCCAAGAATCTGATCTTTTTCATCCAATAAAACAAAATCTACACCCCAGGTGTCAATTCCCATGAAACTTGGAATTTTCCCAATCTCTTTACACTTTTTAAGACCTTTTTTAATCTCATCAAACAAATATGGTACATCCCAGCACAATTCACCATCTTTTTTTGATAACTCATTGGAAAAACGATGTACTTCTTCTAATACAATTTTTCCATCTGCAAGCCATCCTAAGATATGTCTTCCACTAGATGCTCCAATGTCTACTGCTAGATAATAAGTTGTCAATATGTAACCCCCTTTACCTTGTATGAATCTCTTGGATACAGTGGACTATTATCGTCCTATATACATTATAATAATGAGCAAGGAGAAAAATAAGGACGTATCTTCTAATAGCTACGTCCGTTTTTGCAGAATATACTGCTTGTATGGTATAAGGGTGATTCCCTCAATCTCGCATCAGTTTTGGATTATCAATTTATGAATAAGTAAAAGCCATGGGACTGTTTCTTTTATCCCATGGCTTTACTATATCTAAAGATGTATTTCAATACAAGCTATAAATTTATCTCTTGAACTGAAGCGAATAACCATTCAATATATATGAACTTTCATGAATAACTATAATATCTCTACTGCTTTTCGTTCAATTTCAAGTCCTTTGGTGTATCGTTTGATAAACTGCTCAAAACCTTCTACATCCTTCGGATCTGGCTGCATCCTGCTACCTGTTTTTCCTTGGAATACATTTTTCAAAAGATACTCATCTAAGGACTGACCTTCCTCCTTATGAATCATATAAGAAGCCAAAATTGCAATTCCCCACGCTCCGCCTTCTCCAGCAGTCTCCATAACAGACACAGGTACATTAATTGCACCAGCCATAATCTTTTGACCAACATCTTTTGTTTTAAATAATCCACCATGGCCAAAAATCTCATCCAACTGTACCTGCTCTTGTTTTAACAGGATATCAAGACCTATCTTTAAAGCACCAAGTGCTGTAAATAGATGAACTCTCATAAAGTTTGCAAGGTTAAACTTACTCTCCGGTGTCCTTACAAACAACGGGCGACCTTCTTCAAAATGCGTAATATGTTCTCCAGAAAAATAATTGTATGCGAGTAATCCTCCACACTCTGCATCGCCTTCTAATGCCTTATTATATAACGTAGAGAATATCTTTGACATATCAGCTTCCATGCCCATTGCCACAGCAAATTCTTTGAAGATAGAAACCCAAGCATTCAAATCAGAAGTACAGTTATTGCAGTGCACCATTGCAACAAGATCTCCGCTTGGTGTTGTCACAAGGTCAATTTCTTCGTAAACTTTTGAAAGCTCTTTTTCTAGTACTGCCATTGCAAATACGGATGTACCAGCGGATACATTACCAGTTCTTCTCGCAACACTATTGGTCGCTACCATACCCGTTCCAGCATCACCTTCCGGTGGACAAAGAGGAATTCCTGCTTTTAATTTTCCTGAAACATCAAGAAGTTTTGCTCCTTCTTCCGATAATACTCCTGCAAAATCTCCTGCAACTAGTACTTTCGGTAAAATATCTTCTATTTTCCAAGTATATTCATTAGAGACAATTAGTTCATTAAACTGAGCTAACATTACTTTATTAAAATCCTTAGTTTTTATATCTATCGGAAACATTCCAGATGCTTCTCCGACTCCTAACACTTTTTTACCTGTTAGCTTCCAGTGAATATATCCTGCTAATGTTGTTAGGAAACTAATGTTCTTCACATGAGATTCCTTATTTAAGATAGCCTGATATAGATGGGCAATACTCCAACGTTGTGGTATTTGATACTGAAATACTTTGGTCAACTGTTCGGATGCTGGTCCTGTTATAGTATTTCTCCAGGTACGAAATGGTACAAGTAACTCTTCACTTTCATCAAAAGCCATATAACCATGCATCATACCACTAAAGCCAATTGCTCCAATTGTTGTAAGTTCCACATCATACTTATTCTTAACATCGCTTACCATCTGTCCATAACTATCCTGAACGCCTCTCCAGATATCATCCAGATGATAGGTCCATACATTATCAATATATTGATTTTCCCAATCATGGCTTCCTGATGCAATTGGTTCATTTTCTTCATTCACTAAAACAGCTTTTATTCTAGTAGAACCAAGTTCAATTCCAAGTGTCGTTTTTCCCATAAGAATCGCATCCTTAAAGTGTTCCATACCCATACCATTCCTCCTAAATTATGTATCCTTAATAGTTCACACAGTATTATGAAAATCTAAATTTTTTTATAATCAGTTTTTACGAAAACCTAGAGATATTTTCATAATTAATTTTACGGTGCAAAAAGCGCCTTTTATTATCTTATTTCATTATATCTAAAAATAAGAAAGGATACAACTGACTTTTAATGAGCTATCTTGTACGTACTTTCCACTTTATTTTCATCAAACTTCCACGTGCATGATTTAACGCATGCAAA
>DPVV01000259.1 GCA_003526525.1 Lachnoclostridium phytofermentans
TTTACAAGGATACCATTTTCAATTAAGTAATCATATTCTCTTTGGTGTTTTACATTAACGCCACTTGCTACCATGGAAGCTTCATCCCAGAACATGTAAGAAACTCCACCTGTTTGTTCTACCACTGCTTTGGAAATAACATCACGACGTTCTAGTTCTTCTACGAAACGTTTTCCTTCTTTATTTACAAGGATAGAACGTCCTTCCATTCGAACATCACCTACATAAAGAAGTGTTCCGAGTTCTGGATCACATGTTGGATAAGTTTGAATGTATTGCATATCTACAAGTTCTGCTCCAACATTTTCTGCCATTGTAATACCATCTCCGGTACTACCTACTGTGTTTGTGGAAAGAATTTTTTCATTCATTTCTGGGTTATATTTTACTCTCATCGAAAGGTTAGAGCCGAATCCACCAGTTGCAAGAATAACACCCTTGTTTGCACTGTAAGTGATTTCTTTTCCGTCAAACTCTGCTTTTACTGCAACCACTTTATCATTTTCTACAACAAGTTCTTTTGCAGCAGTATTTAAGTGAGTAATTACACCAACTTCTTTTGCTTTTTTTGTTAATTTACTAATTAATTCCACACCACTTGCATCTTTAGGAACTAAACTACGTTTTACAGAATGTCCACCAAAGAAAAGCAAGTAATCTTCAAATGTTACATTTACTTCATCTCTTAACCATTCTGCAGATTCTAATGCATGGTCTGCTAAGATTCGAACGAGTTCCGGATTATTTTCATTGTCTCCACCTTTTAAGATGTCTTCATAAAACTTATCTTTACTATCCTCAATAGCTTCTTCTTTTTGAAGCCAGTTGCCTGGTGCTGCATATTCACCACCGGAAATTAGTGTGTTACCACCTTCCATTGGCATCTTTTCAACTAAGATAACAGAAGCTCCGTTGTTTGCAGCTTCTATTGCAGCTGTTAAACCAGCTCCACCTGCACCAACTATAACTACATCAGCAGTATACGCTGCTTCTCTTTCTTCTTTATTACTTGTTCCAGCTGCTTCTTTTGCAACCAATTGATCTTTGGAAGCACCTGTTTGCTCAAATGCATTTTCTACTGCTGCTTTAAATCCTTTGGAAGTTAAGGTAGCACCACTTACAGCATCTACATCAAATGAATTTGTTGCAATCATAGCTTCAGTAATCGTTTGCATTGCATCTGCAAATCCTGGAGTTTCGCTATTTTCAAGCACATCAATTTTTTTGATTTCTCCATCTTCTAATGTTAATTCAACTTTGATTTTTCCACCTTTACCTTCACCCTCACCTGTGTAAGTTCCATTTGGAATACCTGTTGTCGTTTCAACTGTATCTGGTGATGTTTTTGGCTCTTCTTTTGTCTTTGAGCCACAGCCGGTCATTGTAAGAGTCACAATTAACCCAAGAGCTAATAATTTTGACTTTTTCATTTCATTCTCCTCTTTCCCATTGTGTTAAAACCTCTCAACAATCAAAACACATTCAAATTTCTTTCATTTTATTGTTATCCTATCAAAACGTTTCATTCAAATTTATGTTTATGTTAAAAAGTTTGTTAAATACTTGTCATATATTTTAGATTATAGTATACTGACAGCGATTTGTATTTACAGTAGTTTTCGTATTTTTGCACTTTAACGAACATTCATCACTTGAAAGAGGGATAATGTGAAAATAGAAATCAATTTTCACACGCAAGTTTGTGCTTGCGCACCACAAACTTTTTATTCGCAAAAACGTGCGCAAGAATGAGGATTTTATGAAATTGCATACAAAAATTGCGTTACTATTTAGTATCTGTATTTCATTTGCTTTCTCTTGCCTTTTATTTATGGTAAGAGATCGTATATTAACTTCCAATCAAATAGGTTTAGAAAATCTGAATACACAAATTGTTGAGTCAAAAGCAAATGAAATTGGCTCCTGGTTGAACCAACGAATTAGTGAAATTCGAGTAATTAGTCAGACGGAAGCACTTCGAACAATGGAAACAAAAAGTTTACAAACTTTTATCAAACGATTAAATCAAAATGTTGGAGAACATTATGGAAATGAATACGGAACATTTGCAGCCGGAACTACAAATGGACTTGGTTACGTCAGTGATGAACTAACCATTGACATATCCAAACGTTCTTATTTTCAACATGCCATGTCAACCGATGAAGAATACGTCATTAGTACTCCCTTATTATCGAAAACAGATAGCTTGCCAATCACACTCATTTGTTATCCAATATACAATGATGAGAATAAAAAAATTGGATTCATTAATGGTGCAATTTCTCTGTATAAATTATCTGAAATTACAGAAGGTATTGATTTTTATAATGGTACTTCATGGATTATGGATTCCGAAGGAAATCTTTATTCCACCAATCCAATTCAGGGTATAAGCGTGGCAGAACTGGCAAATTTAGTGTCGCATATCAAAGAACCAATATCAAAGAACGTTGGTATTTATTCATTTAAAGAAGAAAAAGGGAAAGAACAAGTGGTATTTTATTCTCCAATACCATACTCCAATGGTTGGTCCTTATGTACCATGACTTCTTTGAAGGAATTAAATTTACATACACAACACTTAATCTATACCATCTTAGTGATATGGATTCTTGTGCTTGCCATATCAATCATAAGTTGCTTCTTATTTTCACGTACCATTACAGCTCCTATTTATAAGCTTTCGAAAGCAATGCAACTTGTAAAGGATGGAAATTTTGTCTTACCAAAACAGGTAATCAGCAACAAAAAGGATGAACTTGCATTCCTTGCCAATAACTTTTATACAATGACGGAACAGATTTCCTCTCTAATGGACCGAATTAAGGAAGAAGAAGTGGCAAAACGTACTGCTGAATTTCAGGTGTTACAATCACAGATTAACCCTCATTTTTTATACAATACACTGGATAATCTTCAATGGAGAGCCTATGATTATAACGCCATTGAGCTATCTGAAATGATTGAGGCTTTGTCCGATTTCTTCCGAATTTCGCTTAGTGATGGTAAAGAATTTATTTCTGTGATAAAAGAAATTGAACATGTTAGAAGTTACCTGTTTATTCAACAAAAACGTTATGAAGATATTTTAGACTTTCGCATTTCCTATGATCCTGATGTCTCAGCATATGTTACAATTAAACTGATTGTACAGCCATTGGTCGAAAATGCACTGTATCACGGAATTAAACCAAAGCTTTCGCCTGGTATAATTGCTGTCAGAGTATTAAGAAAAGAGGATACCATTCAAATCATAGTACAAGATGATGGTGTTGGTATGTCACCCGCAGAACTTAAAACGTTACTTCGCTCATTGGAACAGGACGCTCCCTGTAAGGGATATGGCCTACACAATATTCATCGTAGAATACAAATGGTGTATGGCAAAGAGTATGGTATTACAATTACCAGTGAAGAACAGATTGGTACAACCGCTACGATTATTATTCCAGCAGTAAAGGAGATGCAAAACAATGAGAAAATTATTAATTGCAGATGATGAAAAGATAATACGCGAAGGCATAGCCAAACTCATTCAAGCCTCTAATTTACCTGTTACTATCGTTGGGCAAGCTGCAAATGGACGACAAGCACTCGAGATAATGCAGGAAACTCACCCAGATCTTGTAATCATTGATATCACGATGCCAACCATTACCGGACTTGATGCGATTGAACAAGCCAAAGAATTTCTACCGAATTCAAAATTTATTATCGTCTCTGGCCATGACAGTTTCCCATTTGCTCAAAAAGCGATTGAATTGGGTGCCTTTCATTATCTTTTAAAGCCCATTAAGCGAAGCCAGCTGTTATCCGTGGTGGAGCATGCCTTAGAAACACTCGGGAAAAACGAGGATGTAATAGTTTCAAAAGAAACTAATATAACTTCTTTGCCAGATGCATCGAACTGTTCAGTATGTAAAAAAGCATTAGCTTATATCAACGATCATCACTGCGATAGTAATATAAGCCTTAATCTTGTAGCTGATGAATTTCATATCAGTCAATCTTATCTGACCCGAATAATTAAGAAAAATACCAATTTAAGTTTTACGGAATATTTGAATGAACTACGGATTAAACAAGCAATCTTCCTTCTCTCTTCCAGAGAAGATCTATTAATGGCTGAAATTGCGGAACTTGTTGGCTATTCCAGCCAACATTATTTTTCACGGGTTTTTAAAAATCATACAGGAGTTTCTCCGGTAGAATATCGTAATGAAAAACGAGAATAGCAATTATATTTGATTCAAAGATAGGAGCAGAGAAACACGTAATTGTGTTTTATCTACTCCTATCTTTTTATATTACGGTTCGCACCATATCAATTCTCGAAGAATAGAAATAGTAAATAAACCTCTGTATTAATCCATGTTTTCAATAATTTTTGCTACCCATTTACTCAAATTTACCGATGCTTTCTGAGCTGTTTCAACAACCCTCTCATGAGAGTGTTTGTGCTTCTGTATTCCAGTAGCCATATTTGTTATACAAGATATGCCCAGTACATCAATACCCAGATAATTTGCGGCGATCGTCTCAGGAACTGTTGACATTCCAACCGCATCTGCACCATTATTTTTTATCATTCTTATTTCTGCTGCGGTTTCGTAATAAGGTCCCATAAATCCTGCATAGATACCTTCCTTATATTCGATTCCTATCTCATTTGCTATGTTTTTTGCCTTATCTATTAAGTCTAACTTATAAGGTTCCGACATATCTGGAAATCTTGTCCCAAACCTCTCATCATTTACTCCAATAAGTGGATTGTCTGATATAAGATTAATAAAGTCGGTTATAATCATTAAGGTTCCTGGCTGAAAATCAGTATTGATTCCACCACAAGCATTTGTCACTATAAGCTGTTCGATACCTAATTGTTTCATGACGAAGATAGGATATGCTACCTCTTTCATGGAATATCCTTCAAAATAATGAAATCTTCCTTGCATTGCTAAAAT
>DPVV01000260.1:0-1071 GCA_003526525.1 Lachnoclostridium phytofermentans
CTCTTCCGATCTCATAATCACAAAATAAATTATTCCTAAATTATTATATTTCAACCTTCTGCCATTGCGGGTAACCATTTACGGTTAAAATGGCAGTTTTATATTTAGTAATAAAACATCCCCTCTTGATGTGCTATAATATAACTTTTTATAGCATCACTTCACAATAATATTAATATCCTGCATTTGTATATGCTTGTAATACTTTATTATAAGATTCTTTCGGAGTCGTTAAATTACTGAATAACAAAGGATTTTGGGAGGCACGCCAAGATACGCTATCATATAGTCCCCACCACGTAATACCAGTGATATTCCCACCTGTTTTTTTCAGCGAAAGAATTGCAGTCATTAAATCATATACGTAAGTAGCTTGTGCAGAAGCTGATGTATTAGTAACATCAAGTTCAGTTACTTGTACTTCATATCCTGCATTCAAGAATTTCTGCATTGCTGTTTTATATGCTGATACAGAAGGATAGGAGGTACTTAAGTGTGACTGCATTCCAACACCCGCACATAGTTTCGTACCAGTATTAATAAAATTGACTAATGATATAATCTGATCTGTAACCTCATAGGTGTTGTAATCATTATAAAACAGTCTTACTGAATTCGTTAATCCAAAACTATTAAGACAATCATACGCATATTGGAACGCTTTCTTTACATAAGATGGTGTGGTACCGAGGTTGGAGCCATAAACTTGTGACCATCCAGAGGTAGAGGCATGTAAGTACTCATTCACAACATCCCACGCATAAACTACACTTCCGTAGTTTCCATTATAAATATGACCCATATAAGACTTAATAAACATTTCCATTCTTGCATCCATAACAGCTTGGCTAACATACGAACCACTAGAACTATAACCTGTTCTAAAGAACCAATCCGGTGTTTGGGAATGCCATACTAATGTATGTCCTCTAAGCTTTAACCCGTTATTGTAGCAAATCTGTAGAACTGCGTCGATGGTACTAAATTTAAGAGTTGGAACTGTACTTTCTGTGTAACTAGAAGGAATATAATAACCGTTCGACTTTGCTTGATCAACGGTCATTAATGTTG
>DPVV01000260.1:1126-3789 GCA_003526525.1 Lachnoclostridium phytofermentans
ACTTTGCTTGAGCAACGGTCATTAATGTTGCTGAACCTCCAAGAACTGCATCTGGCTTCATTTCATTCTCTAATGTGATACTATTATATTGTGTCTTAATCACACTTAATGTATTTGAATTTTGTAACTGACTTAAATTAACAGCAGCTCCAGAATTTTTTAATACATTTCCATAGGTGTTTAGTAAAGTTGAAGAACCAGAAGACCCTCCTGTCATTGTAAATGTAACTCGATTCACAACTGCTGAGTAGTTATTTGTTCCTTGTGCCATAATTCCAATACTGCTTACCTTTGCCGTACTATTCGGTGCAAAAGTACAGTCTGAGGTATTGGAATTAAAGTTATACACCACAGCCGCCTGATTGCCAGAGGTATCATAAAGTTTAAATGCAATCTGTCCGTTTGGGCTGGAAGCATTGAATGTCACACTAGTACACTGTGACATATCAAGTGTTTCTGGAAGTTTAAACTTAATTTCACGGTATTGACCAGTGAAATTAAATGTTCCTGATCCATTACTGATGGAATATGTAACCCCCCACGTAGATTGATAAGTCATCGAGTTAAAATCATAGGTCTTATTGACTGCTGCTTTTGCAATTGATGTCGGAATTGCCATGAACAACAGAAGAAATGTGATACTAATACCTAAAAACTTTTTTACCTTTCCGTTCATTTTTTGTAGCATAATTACCCCTCCATTAATAATTTATTAACAATGAAAGTACCTATAATGATCTTCCATTGCTTTAACAAAGCAGACCCCGCGTATCTGCTGTGTTTCAAAATTATTTATACATTACTTGTAATCTTTTGTTTCGTAACATAAAAGCTTAATTATGAAATCTGCCATTTATGATAGTATTAGTGAAGAATGTTTTGGAAAACAAAACTCGTCTAATTCTTGTACAAAAAATTCCTTTTACAAATAAGTTTCTATATTGCAAACGATTCTTAAAATATAGGGGTAATTATTTAATTGGGTTAATTATATAAAATTATGAAATCCTAAATAAGTTGTAATATCAACTCTATTTGGAAATTGGTGAACTATCGAATACTTAAACGACCTTACATCTAATCCATTGGTATTGCGGTCGCCTTATTTAAATTATCTTTAATACTAATTGGTATAATATGTATAATTCTTATGAGTAATTGTATCATGTGGAAATTTATCTAACAAGTATTTTTTAATATGAAAATAAACCATACAAGTTGTTTATAGGAATTAATAAACATGTATGGTTTATATATAATGAACGATATTCAGCGCAGTCTTAAAGTACTTTTCTATGGGGACTTCTCTGTGTACTTTTTTATTTGCACTCGCTAAAGGTACTTTTGATAATTACTTCTTATAATCACAAGCTATCCCAAAATATACTTCTTCTCTAATTCCTCTAATACCTTCAAATACTTATCCTGTACACCGTCCTTGGTAGCGCCTTCTTCCATTTCCTTGGTTCTCTGGTCAACAATAGTTCTACTTCCCTCTGTCAGATTTTTTGCTCCAAAAGTAAATACTACTTCGTTTTCTTTATCAATGTGACGATTGATTAAATAAGTATATGCAGTAGCATTTACTACAATATCTAATTTTGCGTCTTCGCTATTGCTAGCTTCATATTCTTGTAATGCAGCTTCAAGCTCTCTCATATGAAGTCTTCCCAAGTCATGTTCTACTAACATTCCATTGGTAATCAGATTCTGCGCCAACTTACCGAGTTCCTTTTTCATATACTCAAAAAGAATATCTTCCTCTTTTTTATGATGATGCTTATCTGCATAATTACGAACAAACTCAAGCATTTGATAGAAGTCTTTTGTTACTAATTCTCCTCCACTAAAAACTTGTAAGCTTGCAGCTCTCATAACTTTTGCCATTCTTTTAATATTTTCATGTTCCTTTACTAAGATATCTACTCCATACATCGCTTATTTCCTCCTAATATGATAATTTCCTTCTTCATCTGCAACATATTCAAATGCTGTATTTGATAAAAGGCCTTGAACAAATTTAGTGCGAATTTCATAATAATTCATCACGAAACCACCTTGTTCCAACCAATAAATTTCATGAATACATCTTGTTCTTTTAAATTCAACCTCATCAGAGGAAGAGGATACAATCACATTTACATGATCGCATGGCATCCCATCAAGTAACATATCATTTAGTAGCTTAAAGATATGTTCTGCACTTGTCATTTCCTCTTTCTGTTCTAAGGACATAAAAACATCTACGCCAACCTGATAAACACGTTCTAAAATTTGTTCCATTCGATCCGCATTTTCTTTTGTAATTGCGGTTACTACGTAGCTTAATCTATTTTCTACAATATGAATTCTCTCCTGTAGCCAGCCATGTATATTACCGGTATCAATCATATTTTCCAATGGTTGATTCTCTATAATTCCACATTGCATTACAGTCGAATCATCAAGCCCTTGAACAAATTCTTCCTCCTCATTTAGTGAAAGTATTTCATCCACAATTTTTTCTTGAAGCATAATCTTATTATATAACCAATAATGAATAGGTCCTAAAAATGCACTCATATTTATTTCTCCTCTTATAAGTTTCTATAGTTTTGCTTTCATAGCTTTACCTTCATAGTTTTGAATTCTTAGTTTTGAATTCATAGTTTTGAATTCTTAGT
>DPVV01000262.1:0-4651 GCA_003526525.1 Lachnoclostridium phytofermentans
GACGCTCTTCCGATCTCATCAGCAATCATTTCACCAACAATTTTATTTTCTTCTTTCTTCTCGTCTTTCAATAATGGGAATAACAATTCTGCCACTTCATACGCTTCTTCTAAATGCGGATATCCTGATAAAACAAACGTATCAATTCCTAACGATTCATATTCTTTTATCCTTTCTGCTACTGTATGCGGATCGCCTACAAGTGCAGTACCTGCCCCACCTCTTACAAGTCCGATTCCAGCCCATAAATTAGGGCTTATCTCTAACGACTCTCTCGTACCTTTATTTAAATGGGTCATCCGTTTTTGACCAACCGAATCATATCTTGCAAATGTCTTTTGAGCAAGCTCAATTGTTTCATTATCCACATATTGAATTAAACGTTCTGCCTCTTCCCATGCTTCTTCTTCTGTTTCTCTTACAATTACGTGTAATCTAATGCCAAATCGCACTGTACGCCCCTTCTCTTACATTAAATGCCCGTATTAACACTGCTGCCGACTATTTAATAAAAAATCCAAACTCAAAAGCAATTTGTTCTGGAGGACAAGGTGAGGGAGAAGATATCACGGAAGCTTATGCCATAAAGCAGGGGCTCATGGCACGAGGAGTAAAAGAAGAAAGAATATTACTGGAGGAACATTCCACCAATACGGTAGAAAATCTAACTTTTAGCCAATCATTTATTGATGATCCTAAGAGTAGTGTTGTTGTTATCACGAGCAACTTTCATATCTACCGCGCTTCACGAATTGCAATGAAACTTGGTTATAAAAATCTATCCCTTTCTTCTGCTCATGAACTTTTACTTACTACTCCCCAGTACTATGTGCGTGAATTTTTTGCATTGGTAAAGGACTGGATATGTAACAATATTTAGAGAGTTAATAACATACCTTTACACTTTTTGTAACTGAAAAGGAGCTTTTGCTAAATGGCTGACGTACAATCAGCTATCAGCAAGGGCTCCTTTTTTAATGGATCTAAGTATCTCCACCATCTTAACTTTCTTGTACTATTTCCCTTGAATTAGGTATATTTCTTTCCTCTAACATCCTATTATTTGCTGTGATTTTACCCAATATTATGCAGATTTCTATGCAAATCGCATATTTTATATCCTATTTTTTACATCTCTTCAATAACTTACATTTGATTTTGTAAAAGATTTACGTTAGCCTAAAAGCAGTTTCCACGATAACTTAATTTTTAAGAAAGGAGTTTCGTTTGGAATACATTATTACATTTCTAGAAGGAATTATTACATTCTTGTCGCCTTGCCTTCTGCCTATGCTACCGCTGTATTTAACATATATCGCAGGCAGACCTTCGGAGCGAACAAAGCATGGTACATTGTATGCAGCACTTGGTTTTATATCCGGATTTTCATTAACCTTTATAAGCTTAGGTGTCTTTGCAGGAACATTAGGGCGTTTCATTATACGCTATGGACAGATCATTAATATCGTATCTGGCTCCATCATCATATTCTTTGGTCTTAGTTACCTTGGAGTATTTCGGATTAAGCTCTTTAACGGAGCTGTAAAACTAAAGTCCGAGCATCAATCACATGGTTTTTTTCCTTCTGTCTTACTCGGTATTATCTTTTCTGTAGGATGGACACCATGCGTTGGTACTTTCTTAGGCTCCGCACTCGTAATGGCTGCTCAGTCGGGAAGTGCTTTAAAAGGGTTCTTTATGTTAAGCGCCTATACCTTAGGTCTGGGTATCCCCTTCCTTTTCAGTGCTCTATTGATAAATCAGTTAAAATCAACTTTTGACTTTATTAAGAGGCACTATAAGGTAATTAATATGATTGCCGGTATTCTACTAATCGTCATTGGACTTCTTATGATTACTGGAACCTATGGAAGATTACTCGCGTTACTAAGTATTCGATAGCTTTTTTTCATTGCTGGGAAAGGATAACATATGAATAAGAAAAAGACTTATATAATAGCCGGTGTATTTACCGCATTATTATTAATATCTGCATTACTTTACAAACAACTTGCCAAAGGTTATGAGAATGAAGAAGCCTTCACACCTCAGTCTGAATCAGAGCTTGCAAGTGAAGAATCGGATGTTCCATTTACTACGGGGGAGAACGAGGATTCCACAACGAAAGCAATTGACCCAACTGTTTTACCAAATAATAATTCGGTAGAAAAGGCATCCGAGGCAGTTATTGATAAATCAAACGATAAATCAAAATCGAACATTACAGAAAAATCAAATAATAATTCTACAAATATACCTGAAAAAGCAGCAACAGATAAAGTAGCTAATAATGTACCTACTAAGGCTCCAGTAAAACAAGGTAATGCAGTACAACCAACGAAAGCTCCTCAGGCAACGAATTCACCTGTACCAACGAATACTCCTGTTCCAACTAGTACTCCTATTCCAACGATACCAGTCAATAAAAACACAGCTACTAACTTTACCGTATACGATAGTAACGGAAATGCTGTATCGTTGAGTGATTACTTTGGTAAACCAATTGTTGTGAATTTCTGGGCTAGCTGGTGTGGACCATGTAAAAGTGAAATGCCAGGCTTTGATAGCATGTACCAACAATACAAAGGAAGTGTTACTTTCTTAATGGTAGACATGGTAGATGGTAATCGTGAAACAAAAGAAACTGGACAAAGCTTTATAGCAAAAAATGGATTTAGTTTTCCAGTATTTTATGATACAAAACAAAGCGCATCTTACGCTTATAGCATAACTTCCTATCCTACTACTTTATTTATAAATGCAGATGGAAGTATTGCAACGATTAAAAAAGGTGCTATGAGTGAATCTACTTTAGAAAATGAAATTAATAAAATCCTAAATTAATGGAATAATTTGTATCTGATTAAAAGTAAAAGCATAACAACCATGCTTATAATAAATAGTTTAAGTAAACTATAAAATTAGTGGTTAGAATAGGGAAGTAAAGTATTGAATTTCGTACTGAACTTACCTATTCTAACCACTTTTTTGTTACCTTCATACATAATCTTACCTAAGAATGTAAATACTACCGTTATCATGAAATGATAGCAATACTTTGTAACGCAATCATGTTTTATTAGAGTTAGTATAGTGAGTTGCTTGCAATTTACTGTAAATATTGTGCGGCCCGAAGTATTCTTGCTAAGGAAAGGCGTGGTTATTCATATGAGCCAGGTAATTAATTCTACTACAATAAAAGAAATGTTTAAAAAAAGTACTGATATTTTAGTACGCCCGATTCATATAAAAAGTGATTATGATCTTACTCTTACCATATTCTGCGTTGATGGATTGACAAGTAGTCATTTAATTGACCTTACTATTCTTAAGCCTTTGGCAATAGAGGAAGGTGCAAAGCAATGCCCTACTCAAGCAGCTCTTTTCGAGTTTTTCTATAATAATGGCGGTACTTATCATGCTTTCGCCTCGGAAACCTCAGATATGGATTCACTGTTGACTTGTGTCATGAGCGGTATGGTTGGATTAATCTTTGATGATTTGCAAAAAGCTATTTTATTTGACGTTCGAGCCTTCGATAAACGTTCCATTTCCGAACCAGCGGAAGAAGGCGTTATGAAGGGAGCAAAAGATTCCTTTATCGAAGCATTACGAACTAACACAGCTTTAATACGAAGGCGTATAAGATCTCCTTATCTAGTTATCGAGCAAATGTATGTCGGAAGTCAATCAAAAACTGATGTAGCTTTAGTTTATCTTAATGATATCTGTGATTTAACTCTTGTAGATAAAATCAGGACGCAATTACAATCCATTGATATTGATAATATTGCTGCATCATCTTTTATCGAGGAATATCTAGTTCCACCGAAGCAAACCTTGATGCCACAAATTATGTATACTCAACGTCCGGATCGATGTTGTTCTAATCTCACCGATGGAAGAATTGCAATTGTGGTGGATGGTATTCCTTTTGTATATGTTTTGCCATGTCAATTTCCGATGTTATTACAATCACCAGAAGATTATTCGACAAACTTTATAGCAAGTTCTGCCTTCCGATTATTGCGGTATGTTACGGTATTAGTCTCACTACTATTGCCTGCATTTTATATTGCAATTACTACCTTTCATAATCAACTGCTACCAGTCCAGATGATACTTTCTATACAGGAAGCAAAAGCAAAAGTACCATTTTCCTCATGGATTGAAGTTTTAGGATTATTATTCTCCTTCGAGATTTTAATTGAAGCAGGTCTTCGTTTACCAAAGCCCGTTGGTCAAGCGATGTCTATTGTTGGTGGCTTAGTCGTTGGACAGGCTGCTGTTTCTGCAAATATTATATCTCCTGTAGTTGTAATCATTGTTGCACTTACTGGTATTGCAGGGTTTACGGTACCAAATCAGGACCTCGCCATAGCACTGCGTATATCCCGATTTGTTCTGGGCATCCTAGCTGCATTTGCTGGATTTTTCGGTGTAATAATTGGTATCATCTTCATCTGTCTACATTTGTGTAGCCTAGATAGTTTTGGGGTCGCATATTTAACTCCATTTGTAGATAACTATGAAAATGTACTCCAAGATACATTTCTCCGATATCCAATAAAAGACTTTAAGTTACGCCCCAATAATATTGCGAAAAAAAATCGCCGGAAACAAAAAATACAGTAAGGAGGCGCCTCCCGTA
>DPVV01000262.1:4859-5986 GCA_003526525.1 Lachnoclostridium phytofermentans
ATGGGAACTATTGCTATATGAATAAATCAAATTACCGCACCTATCATCATCTTAAAATACTAGGTTTTTTCGCTATTCTGCTACTATTATATTTATGCTACATCAATATGAATCGCCAAGAAATTAGCAACGTGGATTTGGTTCGAATCATTGCTATTGATAAGTCTTCCACGAACTATACTGTCACTGCGATCTATAGCGATGCCGCTGGTTCTGGCGATAGCACGATATCACTCTCCGAAACCGGTAGTGGTAGCACCATCTATGCAGCTTTTGAGGACTTAAAATTAAAAAATCGAAATCCGATAACTATTGCACACACAAACTATTATTTGGTTAGTGATACTGTTTGCAAGGATGGGCTGCTTAAGGGACTTGATTATATTGTTCGAGAGCATACCACTAAGACGAATGCTTCCGTTTATCTTCTCCCCCTCCCTAATATTCATGATTATATCTTAGGAGGTTTAGAAGAGAAAAGGGACATGATATCGGAACTACAAGCTCTCGATATGAAGCAAAAGCAGTTACTAAAAAAGACAGACAACACATTGCTTGATGTTTTAAATGCTCTATCCGATAATAAAAGAAATCTACTATTACCTTATCTAACAGAAGATACCCAATCTCTTTATATTACAGGCTATGCAGTTTTTAAAGGGGATTCCCTATATCAATACTTAAGTACCTCCATGTCCTCTTTACTAGATTTAGCTAGAAATCGAGTTCGTTCCTATCCAATCTACCTTTCTTATCATCAAGCGGATCAGATGAAGGGTTTAGAAGAAAACGATAGTCTACAAGCATTCACAAACCAAGTGAATTCTACGATTGCATTAGAAATTACCAACTACAAATGCAATATTGATGTCACGAATCAAGGAAATGAAATTATTACTGACATAAAGCTTGAATTTGATACCGATATAAAAGAGGCTACCAACCAACCTTCCCTTTACGAGACGGAGGAAATAAGAGAATTAACTGCTAGACAAAATCAATATATGCAAAGTCAATTTGCTGCCCTGACAGGCTATATGAAGACTCATAATGTAGACCTGTTCGAAATACAGAATCGTATCAACCAAAGGTACAAAGAGCAAGGAATAACGGAAGAAGATATCCCA
>DPVV01000093.1 GCA_003526525.1 Lachnoclostridium phytofermentans
AAGAAAAAATAATAAATTATGTAATGAAAGTTGCAAAAATCATAGAGAATTTAAATCCAATGTTATTGTATGTAGAACAAGATAATCTTGAATTTTCATTTAGGAAGGCGTTAAAAGAAAGAACTCCAGAATGGTCCACAGGAATTATTGACTATTACACTAACCAAGGCTATGGGAAAGAACATAACCATTCAGGTGTAGAAGGAGCGATAAAAGTTCTTGAAGCTAGAAGGAATTTAGAATTAGAAATATTCGATATGTTAAAAATGAAAAAAGAAAAAATCAATAATACAAAATATGAAATTGACTCATATAGGTCAATGTTAAAAGATAAGTTAGCCATACAAATGGTGAAATAGCTTTTTACACTAACTGGTGCTTTAGTTGAAGAAGGAAATAAAGACGCTCAGAATATCTTCTGAGCGTTTTATTTTGTTATTTCTAATGGTTATTAGCATTTTTCTCTTCCTACACTGAACCCATTACTCATATGAAGGACTCTTTTTACTCGGTATCTTCAGGTTGATATTCTAAAATATCACCCGGTTGGCATTCTAATGCTTTACATATTGCTTCTAAAGTTGAAAAACGGACTGCTTTTGCTTTTCCATTTTTCAAGATAGAAAGGTTAGCCATTGTAATTCCAACCTTCTCCGAAAGTTCTGTTACACTCATTTTTCTTTTTGCTAACATTACATCAATATTAATAATAATTGCCATATTATTCACCTCAGACCGTTAAATCATTTTCTGATTTTATATTAATAGCTTCTTGCAAAAGCCTTTGGAGAACAGCAGCAAAAACAGCAATCACCATAGAGGCGAAAATAATGACCAATACGATTGGTATGATACTTGGAGGGTCAACTCTTTTCGCCATGAGATAGTAGAGTGGCATACCTAGCAGGTACAAGGTACTGATCGTGATGGCACAGTATTTTATATTCTTTAAAGCCTTTACCGATAATTCCGAGAACGCTTGGTTTTTATCAATATAGCTTAAAAGTTTAAAAGCTTGAAACAGAGTAAAGTAAAAAGGTATCGCTGCTGCGTACATATCGATTAAAACGAGAGATTTCATATAAGCAAGATCTGGATACAATTCTCCAGCAAAATTCCCAATCTTAGGTACCAAAAATATGCACAATGCAAGAACTGGGATTCCTATAAAAATAACAGCTAGCTTTAAAAAGCGTGTCGAAACTTGGTTCATAATAACCTCACTAATTGAATTTTATCAAAACGTTAATCATTTTCTGGTTTTGTATCTAGAAAATTTTTTAATAGTTTTTGAAGCACGTCCACAATAGCGGTGATGATACTTGTTGCTAAAATACTCATTAGACTTAATGATATAGGACCTGCTGGATCATCTCCTGAGGCTTTAGCAATTACCTTTAAGGTTACTATCCCTAACACGAAGAAGATGATGATTGTTAAACCACATTTCTTTATGACCTTCAAAGATTTAAGTGATAACTCGGAGAAAGCATTGTTCCTTTGAATATAGGTTAATAGTTTAAAAGCTTGATACAATGCGATTGAAAACGCAATACAGCATCCATACGCATATCCTAATAATGGATATAGCGAGTAGTCCCCTGGATGTGCTTTTGGTTCTCTAATGGCTAACCCAGGTAACCAATAGATACACAAAGCAAGTACCGCAATTCCAATCAGAAAAATAACTACCTTTAAGTAAGTGGCTGAACCTTGTTTAATATTCATTTAAGCACCTCACTAATTTAATGATATAATGATTTTAACACATAATTTATCGTTTTACAATAAATTAATATCGTTTAACATTAAGATTATTGGCATTGTGGTTGCAGTAGTGACTATTTTGACTATTTTGGCTCAATAGTCGTGGGACGCAGGACCTACAATGAAAAACTAGCATGACAAAAATTTCATATGTTATTTTTCTAGTTTTTTATTGACAAAATATATTGTCGTTGCATATAATACTTTTATATCATACTAATCATATATGAATATAGTCTATATAAAAACAGGAGGTAACATTTATGAAAAGAAAATTTAAATTAATGCAAAAAAATCACAACAAGGATAGTTTCATGTGTTGCTCTTGTTGCTGTTGTTGTACTTCTTAAACTATAAAACAACATTAAAATAAGAAGGAGACAAACATGAATATAGACTTTTTAGCATTAGGTGCATTAGGAGCAGCCATTGTTTTAATTGGTGCGTTAGTATTTTTAAGAAAAAAGAATGTAGATTTCGGACTTAGAACGATTATAGCTTTAATTTTTGGATTAGGATTAGGAATAGTCTTTGCAGGCCATACCAATTATGTGCAGCTTATTGGAGCTGTATATGCAAATGTAATTTCTGCATTTGTAGTACCACTTTTATTTTTTAGTGTTATTTCAAGTATTTCACAGCTGGAGAATATACACAAGCTGAAAAAGATAGGCGTTAAGAGTATTGGATTACTAACATCAACCACATTTATTGCATCAACCATAACAATAATAGTATCATTAGCTTTAGGTGTTGGAAAAAATGCTTTAATTACTCTTCCAACTGATTATCAAGCTAAAGAAGTGCCAGCAATAACACAGGTAATTGTTGATTTATTCCCAAAGAACTTTTTTGCGCAAGCAAAAATTAATACAA
>DPVV01000088.1 GCA_003526525.1 Lachnoclostridium phytofermentans
TAACCTCCTACGACAATGAGCATGAATATTTATATGCAAAGAACATTTATACACTGAACTTTCAAAACAGCTATTCCTACCTGTTTTCCAGTGAGATGATCACTAGGTTTACAGGCGATAGGCAGGAGTTTCTGGGGCAAAAGGGTAGCATACTGGAACCGCGGGGAGCGGAAGTCAAGCTATCCTGTAATACGGGTGTATGCTATGATCCCTGCGGAGCAATTCAGGTATCCGTAGCAATACAGCCGGGGGAAAGTAAGACTGTGTTGTTCGGGCTTGGGCAGAGTGGTAACCTTAATGAAATATACAAAATCAGATACAAGTACAGGGATATCGCCGCTTCAGAAAAGGAGCTCGCCAGGGTGAAAGCCTACTGGGACGGGTTATTGGGGAACGTTCAGGTGAAGACAAAGGACAGGGCAATCGATATCCTGGTGAACGGATGGCTACTCTATCAGACGGTATCCTGCCGTATTAATGCAAGGACAGGCTTTTATCAGTGCGGAGGAGCTTATGGATACCGAGACCAGCTTCAGGATACCCTTTCGCTTCTCTTTGCAGACTCAAGTATTCTACGCAGGCAAATTCTAATTGCTTGCAGCCGGCAGTTTGAGGAAGGTGATGTCCAGCATTGGTGGCATCCTCCGATGGGGATCGGGGTAAGAACGAGAATAACCGATGATTTACTGTGGCTGCCTTATTGTACCGCTGCTTATATTCAAAGTACCGGAGATTCCACAATTTTAAAGGAGCTAGTTCCTTATATCAAAGGTCCGGTACTTGATGAGGATCAGCATGATGTAATGTTTACCCCTGAAATATCCGAGCGCTCCGAAAGTGTCTATGAGCATTGTAAAAAAACCATCGACCGGACCTTCTTCGGTGAGCATGGACTTCCTCTCATGGGGGGAGGTGACTGGAATGACGGTATGAATGAGGTAGGGATAAAGGGAAAGGGAGAGAGTGTTTGGTTAGCCTGGTTCTTTTATACCGTATTGGGTGACTTCATTCCTTTGTGCTATCAGGAAGATGATGCAGCTTATGGTCAGGAACTGGAGCAGAAAAGAGAAAACCTGCTTCAAAGTATCGAAGAACACGCCTGGGATGGAGAGTGGTATCTACGAGCCTTTTATGACGACGGCTCGAAACTTGGTTCCAAGGAAAATGATGAGTGCAGGATAGATTCCATCAGCCAGTCCTGGAGCGTGATATCAAAAGGAGCAAAAAAAGAACGGGCGAAAACGGCCATGCAGTCAGCATGGCGTTATCTTGTAATGGAAGAGGAAGCCCTTTCCTTACTCTTGGCACCTCCATTTAATAAAACAAGTAAAAATCCTGGTTATATAAAAAATTATATCCCTGGAATTCGGGAAAATGGAGGCCAGTATACTCACGCGGCGGCTTGGCTGGCCATCGCTACATCGATGTTACACGACTATAACATGGCAAGGACTCTGTTTACCATGCTTAATCCGATTCACATTACTCAAAATAGGAAGGACGCGCTCAAGTATGAGAAGGAACCTTATGTAATGACAGCAGATATTTCTCTCAGTCCGCCCTATACTGGAAGAGGCGGTTGGAGTTGGTATACCGGTTCCGCAGGCTGGATGTATCAAGGGCTAGTAAGTTGGTTTTTGGGCTTTCGAAAAGAGGGGAATGAGCTGGTCATTGATCCAGCGACACCGGCAAGTTTCGGCGATTTTTCCATTGAGTATAAGTATGGGAGTTCTCTCTATGAAATTAGTGTTGAGAGCAGAAGCAAGGGAATGTTGACAACGGAAACAATCACTTTGGATGACAGGTTAATTAAAGGGAACAGAGTTCTGTTGGTGGATGACGGAGAAACGCATCGGATTATCGTATAGTTTATATAAAAGTAATGTATTACCATGCTACTTTGCATAGTTACTTTTTTTGCATAATAAATACAATAGAATAAGAACAGATGGCCATATGGGTAAATATTTTTTTAATATTAACCAAGCCTTCCTTACGTATATTATGAAAATACAAGGCACTCTACGTTTAACTTCGTAAAGTGCCTTGTTACGATTTATGGATTTCAATATAAAACGGATCTTTTAGATTCCATATTTCCCAGTCACCGAATCTTTGAATACGGGAATATGAGGTGGAGCAAAGGTGAAGACAGTGAATGTGACAACCAACAGAATTAGTATTCCAACAGAAATATACAAGCAATACGGGCTGAATCTCGCATATTTGTACACATGAAGCGCCAAGCCTTGAGCTACAGCAATACCAAGAAACAGTGAAAATATATCAAGTATAAGTGATTCAATGCCCAATGCCCCTGTGTAGGTGTAGTAAAAGCACAGAACTACCAATGGACATATCAATTCCGCTATTGTACACGAAGTAAACCATTGACTAGCAGAAATGTTATTTTTTTTACCAAGGAGAATATACCCTACAATCCACCAGATAAGCATAGGCCATAAGGTTAATTTTAAATGCTCCCATATGCTTTCATTGACTGGTGCGAAAATTCCTACAATTAATGAGTTGCCTGACCATTCATAAATATAGTGCATAAAGAAACCAGCGATGAAGAGTATAGGAATGCCTAAAAGAATCCAGTGCTGATCGGAATTTTTTGAAGTTGTGAATGAAGATTTGGACACCTCTAACCACATCCTTTCTAAGTTTACTAAAGTATATGTAAAAATGGCTTGACACTATGATGCTAAATATAAGAATAGAAAGGCAGCTGATCCTGGGATTGGGAATAAGCTGCCTGTTAATCTTTTACCGACTGAGTTGTATGAATGTTGGTTGATATTTTTAAGATGTCCGTGTAAAATACCAATTACTAATTTATACAACGTACATGATTTTGTTCTTGGGGAAATGCTTTGTAATTTCAAATCTTAAAAATTCTTCTCCTGTCTCTCTTGTAATAGAATTGTAGCAATATTTTCCACGCCCTCTCCCTGTCATTATATTTTTATCGTATAAGTCAATAGCATTTGGGAAGGCTTCCGTGTTAATCATTCTATGAACATAACTGTATGTCATAAAAATTATTTCAAAAGACACCTCATTCTTAACCTTTTGAGACAGAGTATCAGCCAAGATATGAAATAATTCTTTATATAAATATTCCCAATTTTCCAATAAAATCACAGGAGCTACTAATATTCCAATTTTGTACCCAGCTTCTTTTAAGCTATTTAATGCTTTTACTCTGTTTACCAGAGAAGATGTACCGAATTCAACTTTCTTAATAATTTCCTGGGGATTGACACTCATTCTGATGATTGTCCTGCCTTTGTGTTCGAGATTTAATAAGGAATCCACCATATCAAATTTAGTAGGAAGTGTTATATATCCTCGTTCATTTTTTCCAAAATTCTCTATTGTCCATTCAAGGTTACCGGTAATCGTATTTTCAAGAACCAAGTCACTATTACTACCTATTTCAAACGTCAAATCCGTGCTACTCTGATTTGACGATTTAATCAGTTTGCCTAGCATCTGTTCCCTATTTACGAAAAGTCGCAGATAGGAACATTTATTGTAATTACACACTAAATAGCAGTAAAGACACATAGCACTACATCCTGAAGATGTATAGGGTACTAAAAAATCAGAGGTTTTTGAATTGGGTACATATTTGTGAGTTTTTCTAATTCCAATCACAAGATTCTGCTTCATTCTGGCAAACTCACAGTTCGGATTACTTCTTAGCTCGGGAATATTGTTATGATTTTCAATTTTTACCCATTCAGCTGATTTGTATTTTTCATAAAGACTTTTACCAAGCGTATAATTTAAGGATTCTTCTTCGTAGTAAACAATATTTGGAATCATTGACCCACCTCCTATTCTTAGTTAGTGTGTCATTTTTACTTGTATATTATTTGCTCACTATTGCAAAAGTACATATATGCCAATGATATCGGAAAACCAGATTAACGGTGGCAAGTAATAAGTGCTTGTAGTTGCTCTATAAAAAGTTGTTGTATTAAAGGTTCATTTCCAAGGCCTGATAGAACACAGTCTACTTTAAAATCAGCTGTAGTTAAAACAGAATATAAAGATTC
>DPVV01000087.1:0-1449 GCA_003526525.1 Lachnoclostridium phytofermentans
AGTACCCACTTACTAATTTTCGCTTAACTCAAGGGACTAGTATCGGTATCAGTAATGAAATCATAGAGGCGAAGGCACAGATTTTATTTAATAAAGGAGTCCTTATTGTAGTTGAGTCAAAAGATACTTAAAAGAATCGAAAATACTATTTATTCACGACAAGAAAGTTTGCAAAGCAATTTATTCTTCTTGAATAAATTTTACAAGAAAAACAAATGAAAGGTATAGGTAATAAAATGAAACTTGGTATTGTTGGTTTACCAAACGTAGGGAAAAGTACATTATTTAATTCTTTAACAAAGGCAGGAGCAGAATCTGCAAATTATCCGTTCTGTACGATTGACCCTAACATAGGTATCGTTCCAGTTCCGGATCAGCGTCTTAAAGTTCTATCCGATTTATATAATTCTGAAAAGGTTATACCAGCTGCGATTGAGTTTGTTGATATTGCAGGTTTAGTAAAAGGTGCATCAAAGGGCGAGGGACTTGGAAATCAGTTCTTATCGAATATTCGTGAAGTAGATGCTATTGTACATGTTGTTCGTTGCTTTGAAGATAGCAATATTATTCATGTGGATGGTTCCGTCGATCCGTTACGTGATATCGAAACTATTAATTTAGAATTAATTTTCTCTGATATTGAAATTTTAGAGAGAAGAAACAGTAAGGTAGTAAAAGGTGCTAAAAATGATAAGATGTTAGCAAAAGAAGCGGAATTGTTAACAAGATTAAAAGCACATCTTGAGGACGGAAAATTAGCAAAAGGATTTGAGACAGAGGATGAAGAAGAATTAGAAATGCTTTCCTCCTATAATTTATTAACCTATAAACCGGTAATTTATGCTGCGAATGTAAAAGACGATGAACTTGCAGATGATGCAAAGGATAATCAATTTGTTGGGCAGGTACGTGAGTTTGCAAAAAAGGAAAACTCAGAAGTTTTTGTTATTTGTGCGCAGATCGAACAAGAAATCGCAGAGCTTGATGATGATGAAAAGAAAATGTTCTTAGAAGAACTTGGATTAACTGAGTCTGGTTTGGAGAAACTAATTCGTGCAAGTTATCATATCTTAGGATTGATTAGCTATCTAACCGCAGGTCCAAAAGAAACCAGAGCATGGACTATTACAAAAGGAATGAAAGCGCCTCAGGCAGCTGGAAAAATTCATACCGATTTTGAACGTGGATTTATTCGTGCAGAGATTGTAAGCTATGATAACTTAGTGGAATGTGGCAGTTATAATTCTGCTAAGGAGAAAGGATTAGTTCGTTCTGAAGGCAAGGAATATGTAGTTCAGGATGGAGATGTGGTATTATTCCGTTTCAATGTATAAAGAAAGTGGTGACAATCGTTGCAAAAATCGGACATACTGTTTCAAAAATTAGGGATAGAATTTCATAATCTAGGAACAGGAATCAAAATATTTGGTGTTGATATTGCTTTTTATG
>DPVV01000087.1:1625-6530 GCA_003526525.1 Lachnoclostridium phytofermentans
GGCATGGTGCTTGGTGTTTTGCTTGCACAATGGCAAGCGAAGAGAACTGGACAAAATCCCGAAACTTACCTTGATTTTGCTCTCTATGCAATCATCATATCTGTCATAGGAGCAAGGCTTTATTATGTAGCTTTTAGCTGGTCTGATTATAAAGATAATCCCTTAAGTATTCTCGATATCCGTAGTGGTGGTTTAGCGATTTATGGCGGTGTCATTGCCGGTGCGCTAACTGGAATCGTATATTGTAAGATAAAAAAGATAAACTTTGGATTATTGGCGGATACCAGTATCTTTGGTTTATTATTAGGCCAAATTATCGGACGCTGGGGGAATTTCTTTAACCGCGAAGCGTTTGGAATGTATTATGATGGGTTGTTATCTATGCAATTAAACTTAAAACATGTTGATGGAGATTATACAAGGTCACTACAAAGTTTAACCGCACGATATGCAGACAAACCTGAGGCATTAAAACGTATCATAGAAATTAGAGAAAATACCAAGTGGATTGATGGTGCTGAATATATTTCAGTTCATCCAACGTTCTTATATGAATCGGTATGGAACCTGTGTCTATTAATTTTTCTTATTTTCTACTCAAAGCATAAAAAGTTTGATGGAGAACTTGTAACAATATATTTGATAGGATATGGACTTGGTCGCTTTTGGATTGAAGGATTACGTACCGATCAATTGTTCTTATGGGGTTCCCCACTTGCAGTTTCACAGCTTCTTTCTGGTGCATTAGTAATTATAGCGGGTGCATTCCTTTTAATAAGAAGAGTACGTTTGAAGAAATCGTAGTATGAAAGGGAAAGTGTAATTTACAATTACGCTTAAGAATGACGTGAGTAATATTACCTAAAGTAGTAAGGAATTCAGAAGTTCTTAAGAAAAGCGTAAGCTTATGTTCGAATCTTAAGGCTAGATATAGTTATAAAGTGATAGAATCGATGTTATTTTATCAACATATAGTATAACTCAAAAAGTGGCGGAAACACTGGAAAATAGGGTGTTTCCGCCACTTTATTTTTGAATTTAGGCTTGATTTTTTCTAAAAAGTGGGGTAGAATGTATTCATGAGTGGTGCAAAGTGGTGAAAAGTAGTTTAAAGTGGTACGAAGTGGAGAAAAAATGGTAGGTGATGAGCATGTTCATGGGAGAATATAATCATACAATTGATGCCAAGGGCAGAATCATCGTTCCTTCCAAATTTAGGGAATCTCTCGGAGAACACTTTGTTGTTACAGTCGGTTTGGATGGCTGTTTATTTGTGTATCCAAACGAAGAGTGGCAGCACTTTGTAGAACAGCTTAAGAATCTTCCTGGAAATAAGGAAGCAAGACAGTTACAACGTTACTTTATGGCAGGTGCAGCTGATTGCGAAGTGGACAAACAGGGTAGAATATTAATACCAGGTAACTTAAGACAGCATGCAGGACTCGATAAAGATATCGTATTTGTAGGCGTTTTAAGCAAAATCGAAATCTGGAGTAAAGAACGTTGGGAAAGCAATAGCTATGACAATATGGATGAGATTGCAGATCATATGTCCGAGTTTGGCTTGAGCTTCTAGGAAGGAAACCCTCTAAAGAGACAACCCTCTAACGAGGTAACTCTCGAAAGAGATTAGGAGTAAAACATGAGTTTAGAAGAAAAAGAATTTAAGCATATTTCTGTTTTGTTACAGGAAACCATAGATAGCTTAAACATAAAACCAGATGGTATTTATGTGGATGGTACATTAGGCGGTGGTGGACATGCTTACGAAGTATTAAAGCGTCTTTCTTCGAAGGGAAGATATATTGGAATTGATCAAGATGAAGATGCTATTGCTGCAGCAGGGAAGAGACTTTCGGAGTTCTCTGACCAAGTTACAATTGTTAGAAGTAACTACTGCAATATGAAACAGGTGCTTAAAGATTTAGGTATTGATAAGGTGGATGGTATATTACTTGATCTTGGAGTTTCTTCTTATCAACTGGATACTCCGGAGCGTGGATTTTCTTATAAAGAGAATGCGCCTCTTGACATGAGAATGGACAACCGTAATTCACTAACTGCAAGAGATATTGTGAATGAATACAGTGAACAAGAACTTTATCGAATCATTAGGGATTATGGTGAAGATAAATTTGCAAAAAACATTGCAAAGCATATTGTACGAATGAGAAGTGAGAAGCCAATTGAAACAACGGATGAATTAACGGAAGCAATTAAAGCAGCAATTCCGATGAAGATTCGGATGAATACCGGTCATCCGGCAAAAAAAACCTTTCAGGCGATTCGTATAGAGCTAAACCATGAACTTGAGGTATTAACCAATACCTTAGAGGATATGATTGATTTACTGAAGGATAATGGTAGATTGAGCATTATTACATTTCATTCCTTAGAAGATAGAATTGTGAAAGCAGCATTTCGTAAGAATGAAAATCCTTGTGTATGCCCTCCAAACTTTCCAGTTTGTGTATGCAATAAAAAATCAAAAGGAATTCATATTTCGAAGAAACCGATCCTACCAAGCGAACAGGAATTGGAATTTAACAAAAGATCTAAGAGTGCTAAGCTTAGGGTATTTGAAAAACATGAATAGAACTGATAAGTTGCCAAAGAAAGTAAATATTATTTAAATTGAAGATATCTTAATCTTTTTAAATGCGCATAACTTGCGCAACCATGGAGGAAAAATGATGAAAGTGAGGAGTCAGCATGGACGCGAAAAAAAGACAATATTATAATCATACCTCCTATGTATCAGGAAGTACTGCGCGCAAATTATCGGTAGCACCGGAACGAGATCATAATCGCTATGAAGAACCGCTAAGACGAGAGCCTAGGGTACCGCAGAGAACACCTAATAATCAACCCCAGAGGAGACCGGGGAGAAAACCTAGAGTTACTCGTGGAATTGATTTTATATCCATGACCTTTTTGACCTTAGCGATTGTAGCCACACTTTATTCTTGCTTTAGCTATTTAGAAGCACAGTCAAAGGACATACAATTAGAGAAGCAGATAGTAGCATTAACCAATGAGCTAACAAAACTTAAGGATAAGAATGATGCAGTAGAAGCAAGTATTAGACCAGAGGTAGACTTAAATGAAGTTTATCGTATTGCAGTTTCTGAGCTTGGCATGGTTCATCCGAATCATAATGAAATTATTCCGTATAAGGATAGTGAGACGGGATACGTAAGACAACATAAGAATATACCGGATGCAGAGACGGGATCATTTTTAGACCGTATCTTGCCTTAAAGATAGAGAGAGAGCGAGCAAGTGGGAAACGACAATACGCATTTGACTAAATTGTCAAGGCGGGTGGCGTACTGCTTGCTTTTTAAATTTATAAGTATTTAACCTCATCAGGGAAGGGACTTGCCTGTTTTAAAATACCACGTAGTGGCAATGAGGTTATGTGATCAAGTAGCGTAAGCGGATTGCGAATATCCGCTTTGAATTATGTTATTGATAAATAAGAATAATTTTATGAAAGGGGTTTTTACTCCTTTTTACTCCTCGAATGAATTTTTACTAAACAGTTTTTTTAGTGCAGCAAGAACAGTAGGATTTGCTAGTACTGAGTTAACTTCTGCACCAATAAACATCATGTACATACAGGTGTACAACCATACCATACATAACACAATCGCAGTAAGGCTGCCGTAAGTATAAGAGTAGTTACTCATATTATCAATGTAGAAGGAAAACAAATAAGAAAAAATCATCCATCCGCAGGAAGCTAATATTGCGCCAGGAAGCTCCTTAAGTAATTTTGCTTTTCGGTTAGGTACCACCATAAAGATAAATAAAAAGAAAGCAATCAGTAAACAAAGTCCTACGATGGTACGTAAACTAATAATAACTAAAGCGAACTCTTTAAATACCGGAAAACGTCTAACAATCCAAAGATAGAGCTGATTACCAAAAACGAAAATAACAAGAAATAAAATGATCATCAAAGCAAAAAGAATGGTATAAATTGCTGATTTAATACGAATGACGATATAATTTCTTGTTTCAGTATTGGCATAAACTCCATTCATTCCGCGGATAATACTTAAAAAGCCCTTAGAAGAGGACCATAATGTTGCTACCAAGGTAACGGATAGTATTGCGGTTGAGGTAGCCTTTGTGTAAAGCTCAGTAATAATTGAGATAACAAAGCTTTGAATTGCAGCAGGGAAAACAGTTCTACAAGCATTCATTACTTCGGCCTCTGTAAAAGGGAGGTATTGCATAATGGATAATAAAAACATGGTAAACGGGAAAAAGGAGATGAAGATAAAGAATGCTGCCTGCGCGGAAAAGGCACTGATATAATCATCTCTTAGTTTATGACTAAATACCTGAATGACCCTTGCGATTGAAATAAACAGCATTGCATAAACTCCTATCTTAGCTTTAAAAAGCTTTTGATTATTATATTATATCCATAGTAAAACAAAATTGTACTCTTGACAATAGAAAAAAATATGATAGAATTACCCCTATAAGTAAAAGGCTATGAAGGTGTTGCCACAGGCAACCAGATTAAACTTTTCTATCAGAGAGAGGAAGTCACCGGCTGTAAGCTTCCTTAAGTTCAAAGTTTAGTTGATTTTCTCACCGGAGCTGCATATTTGAATTTGTTAACAAACCTCCAAAAAATTAAAGTCACAGGGTTAACATTAGTAGGATATGACGTATATGCACGTTACGCATAACTTAAGTGCCTATGATAGAATCAAAGGAATTGTTTTTCTTGTTCTATGATAGGAATTAGGGTGGTACCGCGGGTAGCTTTTATACTCCGTCCCTTTTTTGGGGACGGAGTTTTTTTGTGGTTAAATTCCAGCCATAGAACAGTTAGTAGTGATTGACAAATGATTTAAGTATTGTGTTTAAGTAAAGAATTGAAGT
>DPVV01000085.1 GCA_003526525.1 Lachnoclostridium phytofermentans
AAGCCAAGGCTATTTTCGTTTTTATTAAAGATTTTCTTGTTTACCGTTGGTAGCATAACACTTTTTAAGACTAATTTCAATCCTAAAAATATTTAGCAATCTTTATACCAAAAGGTGTCACTTAGGTGCCAAGAGTTTTTTTCTAAAAATCAAAAAAGTCCCAACCCCGAAGGATTGAGACTGATGATTCCTAGTTGAACATTGTTAAGGTGAACCAATATATCACCCTTTTCCTGCAGTAACATTGTCATAGCTTTTTTGTCCCCTAACACGACCTGATACCACGCGAGTTAATGGGACAGGTGCCACACAAAACGAACCATCTTGATTCAGTGTAATTGTTGTTCCACCTCTTTGAGTGTATCTCTTCTCGATGCCCCTATATCCAAGATAATCGATTGACATTCCATAGCTCAACATAATTCCCTTATAGGTTAAGGAAAGAGTGTTATAGTGGTCGTGCCCACAAAACATTGCCTTAATTACTCCATTTTCCAAAGCCTTTTCAAAAAAATCGCACTTATTTTTTGAAATTCCTAAATAATCGTTCTCCTCACCAATACTACCAAAATTATAAGTAACTGTCTTATCTCCTAATTTCATTTTCTCATATGCAATCTTATATTCAGCAAGTGGCATATGAAAAAACGCAAGTGCCTTTAATTTACTATTTTGCTCTTTGAGTTTAGATAAGTTGTGCATGCACCAATCAATCTGATCGGAATGTATACAGTCAAATCCACTGAAAAACCAACCATTCCCATACATGTTCGAGTCTAGCATCACAAGTGCCGACACCAGCTCCTTTTTGAAGTTAAGTACCTTGATCAAATAATTTCCAACACCGAATATATTTGCGTCACCTTTGGAAAAAATGCTGTAATTACCACCGCATATTATATCTGCAATTTGCTCCTTATTTCCTTTTGAGCCCATCTCAATATCATGATTTCCAAACAAATAGGCATAAGGAATTTTTAATCCATCAAAAAATGCAACCAATTTCCCTGCTTGTTTCATGTTGTTGCGCGTTCCGGACTTTGGAATAAACGGAAAAATACTATCTCCCGTAAGAACGATTAAATCAGGCGATGTTTTCTTAACGAGAACTTTTACAGCATTCATTGCAAGTGTGTCGGCTTTTTTGGAAATAAGTCCAAACCCCAAATGTAAATCAGTTAATTGCAAAATCTTTAAAGGCCTGTCTGTCGGCATAACCAAAGAGAATACATTATCATCGTCAATACAAATATTTTCATTACTATACATTAAATTCACCTCAACTTACAGGCACAATTGCCCCAATTGCACACAGAATTGTTGATACTATCATAAGTATCTGAAAAGGTACAGTTCCTAATTTCCCACATATAGGACTGCTACCCGCCTTTCTTCTTGATTTGTTATATGTAATTACAAGCATAACACTTACCAGTACCACAACTCCACTCATAATTCTTGTCAAGATAATAAAGCTACTTACACCGAAAATAGCAAATAATAAGCAAGGCACGGTGGCAATAATCCAACAAACCTTATTGTTTATCCCAGTTTGTTCATGTACCACATCTCGAAGACTAAGAGTGTTGGACCAAAATGTTGTTAATAACGCAAAAAGTGAGAACATACCCGCAAGGAATTTTGCCCATACTCCTATATTTTCTCCTAGTTGAAGATATGCAAGTTCTTGGTCAGGAGTTCCCTTCACACCTATCAATACTGTAATTGTAACAATTAACACAAATATGCATGAGATTGCAAATCCAATGAATATAGATTTTCTCACTTTTTTAACATTGCCTTCCAATCCCTTGACGGATTGAATCACTGCTTGATTTGCCGAAGTTGCAAAAACTATCATACTAAATAAAGCCATTAAATTATTTAGTTGAGGTTGAGGTATTTTAAGCTGTTCTAATGGAAGGGTAAATGTTCCAAAAGTCATGATGGTTACGATACCAATCATCAAAATAACCGCGTATTTTTGAGCAATACCAACTGCTTTCATCCCAATAAATACTACAATCCCAGCTATCAAATAATATATAACCTGTGAGATCGCAAAGGGTACGTGAAATGAATTCTGTATGGTCTGGGCTCCACCGTTGATATTACCGCTAACGCCCACCATAATTGCCAATCCATACACACAAAACATAATCCAACTAAAAATCTTCTTTGCCTTGCCGTGAAAAAGTTCACCCTCAAAGCTTTTAACAAGCTGAACACCACCGTTATTATAAGAAAGTTCAGCAATAATCAGATGTAAAATGACATTGACACAATAAGCAAGGAAAACCATCCAAATAACATCAAACAAACTGTTTCTTGTGGCCAAATAAGGAACCGCAATAATTCCTGTCCCTATGCTATGCCCAACAATCATACTAACGGACTCAAGCGTCGTTAGTTTTGCTTCACTCTCAATTTTCATGTGCACGCTCCTCAATGTCAAATATGATATGACAGATTAAAAAAGATTCTTCTCAATTCAACTTCGTTGAATTTTTACTGTGAATGACAAACCACTATTTTTTTATAAGATTTTCAAAATTTTCTGAATATTCTAATTCCCCATCTTGGAATACCCATAAAGCTTCAACATCATCTAAACTCTCGATCAATGCCTTGCCTTCTTCAAAAGACATGTTGTATATGGTTGTTGACAATGCATCCGCTAAACCTGAATCTTTGCAGATTACCGATACAGATGTAAAGTATTCGGAGGGCATTAGTGTTGCAGGATTAATTATATGGTGATATCGTTTCCCATCTACGGTATAATATCGCTCATAATCGCCGCTGGCTACTAAAGATAAATCAGTTATTTCCAATGTAAAAAGGCTTTGTTGCTCTGAATATCTATCTGGATTTTGTATTCCAACACTCCAAAGTTCCTTTTTGGGACCTTTCTTTCCAACTGCACGTACATTTCCACCAACACTGATTAAAAAATTCTTATATCCATTCTCCTCAGCTATCTTACATACTTGTTCTGTCGCATATCCTTTTGCAATAGCCCCGACATCAAGTTTCATATGTTTGTCTGAAAGATAAACAGTAGAAGCTATTTCATCAATAATTAGTTTATATATATCCGTATGCAAGTTAGCAGCTTCTAATTGTTCCATAGGAGGTAATTTAGCACTTTCAGGATCATTAATTCCTTCTTCTCTGTAATCATGCCAAATTTCGAGCACTGAACCCATGCCAACATTCACTCCTCCACCCGATAATTCATAAATGTCTTTAGAATAGAGTAATAAATCAATAATTCGTTGATCTACTTTTACAGGTTTGATTCCTGCATTATCATTAATTGATTTTATATTATGAATTCCTTCATATTCCTTGTATTTGTCATATAGTTGGTGATATTCTTCTAAATTATCATAAATAAGTTGTGAGAAAACCGAGAAATCTTCCTTTGAATCAGAATAACCAACTATTTCAGTTACGGTGTTGAATAGTTCTAGAAATTGGGTACTATATCTATTCTGTTCTTTTACACTACAAGAAGTGGTAGTTATAAGAATTGTAAGTAGTAATGATAATATAACTAGCTTTTTACTCAAATTGGTTAACTCCTTTGATCGGTGTATAAATGTAAGGTCATGCGCCCATCAGGTGCAAGAAAAATATAAGAGGTAGGTATCCTACCTCTTATATTTATTAAGTTGCTTATTTTGCAGTAGTGCAAGCTTTTTCAATTACAGTTAGGAAATCACCAATTGAAACTGTAACAGAACTTGTAAGATCTGTAGAAGTTGGAACACCTGATTCATTAAGAGCAATGCCTGTTACTTCTCCTACTGTCTTACCAACAATGTAATCTGCAAATGCTTTTGCTTGCTCATTCCATTCTTTACTAATAGAAGATGCACCTTTCATATTATAGCCTTCACCTAACTCATTTTTAGTTTGGAATGTTGCAGCTAAATCAGAAGTTATCTTTCCTTCTTTAGAGAAACTAATATTTGCTTGTGAAGCATCGATTATACTGCTAGTTATTTTACCATCAGCACCTAATGTAACAACGCCATAATGTGTGTAAGCTTGAGCCACACCATCTCCATCAGCAGCGTTCTTAGTACTATGTCCAAGTTTGGATATAATTCCTAAACCTAATTTATCACCTGCAGTAGCTCCTAAAGATTCAGCATTAGTAACTGCTTTTTCAACTGCTTCTAACATACTACCAACTTTCATAGTTACGGAACTTGTTAAGTCTGCAGAAGTTGGAGTACCTTTTTCATCAATGGCAATACCTTTTACTTCATCTAAAGTTTTTCCGATTACGTATTCTTGAAGAGCTGTTGCTTGTTCATACCATTCTTTTTTGATAGGAGAAGCCTCTTTCATTTTATATGCATCACCAAGTTCGTGTTTAGAAACAAACTCTGCTGCAGAATCAGTTGTAATTTCACCAGTTTTTGAAAACTTAATTTTTGTTTGAACAACATCAATTACACAATCAACGATTACGCCTTTTTCATCAACGATAA
>DPVV01000539.1 GCA_003526525.1 Lachnoclostridium phytofermentans
AATCATAGCAGCCGGTTTTATTATGGCGTTACTAGTAAATAAGTTTGTTATTATAAAAGTTGAGATACCATCTAGTTCTATGGAAAACACGGTTATGACAGGAGATCGCCTTATTGGTAATAGGTTGTCTTATGTGATTTCAAAACCAAAGCGTGGTGATATCGTAATATTTAAATGGCCTGATGATCGATCTGAAAATTATATCAAGCGTATTATTGGTTTACCGAATGAAACTGTAACAATCAAAGATGGTAAAGTATACATAAACCATTCGGAAACTCCACTAGACGAGCCATATTTGAAAGAGCCTATGATGCCAGAAGAAGATATGGAATTTCAAGTTCCAGAAGACTGTTATTTTTGCCTAGGGGACAATCGAAATGTATCGGAAGATGCGAGATATTGGATTAACAAATATGTTCCTCGTAAAGATATCATTGGGAAACCTTTATTCCGTTATTCACCAAAATTAGGATTAGTAAAATAGATAAGCATCATAGCCAATCGTCTATATCAATGATAAGATAATAAAACAACCTTATATACAATAAAAAACAGCCTCATTCTTATTTGAACTGAAGCTGTTTTTTATTGTTTATATAAGGTTTTAGTTATTTGTTATTTTCATAAGAATTAATAGAATAACCAATGATCTACTTTATAAGATAGAGTTATAAAGAGTAATACTTGGTGTCATTGCTATATATGGTGCTGTTATAATTGCTAAGTAAATTGATAAACGATTTACTTGAGCTTTGCTTAGGTTTGTTTTCCTAAATGAGAAAAATCTATTCATGATATAACAAATGAATGCTGAAAAAGCAACCACAGCGATAATAAATATAGCAGAGGTTAGATGGGAATATGGATTCGTAGCTATTGGTATTGTAAGGTTTTCTATTAGCCATTCTCCTTTTGGCATTGTTTCCGATATAAACTGGGTAGAAAATAAAATGCCACATGTGATAGGATAACCAATAAATCCATAGAGCGTATTCCAAATAATAGATTTCTTCCATACAGAGGATACATCATCATATCCCATATATTTTAATCCACCGAGAAGAACAAAGCTTGCTAAGATAAACTGTGTTGCAATTAAAAATATCCAAGTATTTGGCATTAATAATAGAAACCAAATTGGATAAAGAGCAGTAACATCATAAAGTTTTACATATTTTTTCATTCATAACTCCATTTCAATACATGATTTTTCGTAATTAGATTTGTGCCATGGAACATGCAGACACGAAATGTGGTTTAAAAATTCTACACATAAATACTATTATAATGAAAAAAGCAAATTATACAACAGCTAAGGTAGATTTTTTACAAAAAAACTATTATAATACATAACAGATGTGAAGTTAGGAGTAGAAGAGTGAAAGCTTTTTAATCTTTCGCTCACCAAGTTTGTGCTGCGCCAAACTTGAGCCATTCGCTGTTCCTAAAAGACAGCCGCAGCATGGAGGCTAAGAATGACAATTGAAAAAAACAGGGGACGAAGCCTTTACCATGTTAAATTATCATATATTGGCTTTTTCTTAATTATATTTATTTCAATCATGCCAAGTGTACAAGTATCTGCACAAAATTTATTGAAGAATCAAGCTCCTTCCTCGGTTCCGCTTGTAAATAATAAAAAAGAAATGACAGATATTCGAGTAGGACTCCATGAAAAGTATGAAGGTAATTCATCAATTGAGCTTAAAACTTCAGAAATAGCACTCGGATATTGTATTAATGATAAGTATCGTTCTGAAGTTAGTTTTCAATCAAGGAATGGATTTACTTTTCAGCCTGCGAAAGGTAATTATTACGTTTTGTCTACATCTTTTTCCACTTATGAGGAAGCCAAAAAAGTTGCAGACAAGATTGCGAAATTAGGGGTACCAGCCATACCAACGGTAATTTATCGGAATCATTACCGTGTCTATGTTGGTGGTGATATGAGTAGTTCGAGCTTTTCTGCGATGTATCAAAAAATAAAAGGTAAGCTTGGGTATACTTATTTAGGACCAGTAAAAAATAATAAGCATCGAGTATTGATGTCTGGAGATGGTGCCACGCTCTTAATTGATGGAGGGATTGAAAATGCCTATCCTCAGATAAAACCAATCTCTAGAAACAGTAAAAATGTCGCTTTGATCGATTTGGGCGAACGGTCGTATCGAGGGAGATTAGAGATCGGCTGTTATGGCAAGACTTCATTAACTGCAGTAAACATAATTAATATTGAATCTTATCTTCTTGGTGTTGTACCTTGTGAGATGGTTAGCAGTTGGCCAATAGAAAGCTTGAAGGCGCAAGCTGTTTGCGCAAGAAGTTATGCCCTAACAAAAACAGATTATACAGCTGATTCTAACGCGAAAAAGCCATACTCTATAGAAGATACGCAAACAAATCAGGTTTACCGTGGTTATGGTTATGAGACGAAACAGGCTACAGCAGCAGTTGCAGCTACCCAAGGAGAAGTAGTAAAATACCATGGAAAGATGATTACCTCCTATTACTCCTCAACAAGCGGGGGAAGAACTGAGGCGTCTGAAGATGTGTGGGGTAGTAAGCTACCTTATTTACGAAGTGTTGTAGATAAGCATGAAAAAATTCCTGAAAAAGGCCCTTGGGTTAAGGAATTTACAAAATCTGAAATACAAGCTATTCTTGAGAGAAATGAAAAGAGCGTAGGAAATGTAAAAAAAGTCTCGCCAAGCATTTTAACAGCATCTAATCGAGTATACTCTTTAAAAGTTACTGGTACAGAAGGTAGTACTTTGATTAGCACCAATAGTTTACGTAGCATGTTTTCGCTCCCAAGTACCAAGTTTAAAATTATTAATTATCAGGATCAACCTGATGTTGTTACGGTAAAAGGAAGCCAAAGTAGTAAAACAAGAGCATTAAAAAACAGCTATGTAATCAGTGCGAATAATAAAGTTAGCTCATTAAATAGTATAAAAGAACAGTATATCGTAAAAAGCGCGGATAACTTAACGAATTTCTTAAAGAATGCTCCGAATAATTCGAATACTTATTACTTCGCTGGTATGGGCTTTGGTCATGGTGTTGGAATGAGTCAGTCTGGTGCAAGGGGAATGGCATTAGAAGGATTTCGATATACAGAAATCATTTCTTTTTATTATAATGGATGTGTTGTAGGGCAATATTAAATATATAATAAGGACAATAACATAAAATCCATTGTTTGTATAAAAGATCTTGTTCAAAAAAATACAACAATAACATATAGAGTTATAATAGTTTGTATAAAAGATCATGTCCAATAGACTTAAATAATTATAATAGTTTGTATAAAAGATCATGTTCAATAGACTAATATAATTATAATAGTTTGTATAGAAGATCATGTTCAATAGACTTATAGAATTATAATAGTTTGTATATAAGATTATGTTCAATAGACTAATAGAGTTATAATATGTAAAAAGGTTATGATCAATAGAAAAATAACGATAGCCTATAAAAATAGTTTACTTAAAAATCTGAAGTAGTTATACAATATTAGGATAAAATTTTAATCAATTTATCCTTATTACAACATAATATGCGTGTAAGATACGCGGAATGGAGAACATCATGAAAAAACAGGATTTTTATTTTGATTTACCAGAAGAATTAATTGCACAAGACCCTTTAGAGGATCGTTCTAGCTCAAGGCTCTTGGTTTTAGATAAAAACAGCGGTAAAGTTACACATCATATTTTTAAGGAGATTGTAAAATATCTTAAGAAGGGTGATTGCCTTGTCCTTAACAATACGAAAGTTATTCCAGCTAGATTAATGGGGGAGAGAATCATTGAGAAGGTACCATTAGCTCCGGGTCATAGTTATGGTAAAGAAGGAACACCAATAGAACTCTTACTGTTAAAAAGAAGACCAGATGATATTTGGGAAACTCTAGTTCGTCCTGGTAAAAAGGCGAAAGTAGGTACAAAGATAAGTTTCGGAGATGGTAAGTTAATTGGTGAAATTATTGATGTAGTTGAAGAAGGAAATCGTCTTGTTAAGTTTACTTACCAAGGTATCTTTGAAGAAATATTAGATGAACTTGGGCAGATGCCACTTCCTCCATATATCACGCATGAGTTAGCTGATAAAAATAGATATCAAACGGTATATGCAAAACATGAGGGATCTGCAGCTGCGCCTACTGCGGGACTACACTTTACAAAGGAACTTTTGAAACAAATTGAGGATATGGGTGTTATTATTGCAAATGTAACTCTTCATGTTGGACTAGGTACTTTTCGCCCTGTAAAAGAAGATGAAATCTTAGATCATCATATGCATTCTGAAGTATACCAAGTAGAAGAGAGTGAAGCAAAAAAAATAAATGATGCGAAGCGAGCTGGTGGAAGAATCATTTGTGTTGGTACAACAAGTTGTAGAACAATTGAATCCGCTGCGGATGAGAATGGTTTTGTACAAGCAAAAAGTGGTGCAACAGAGATTTTTATCTATCCTGGATACAAATTTAAAGTGTTGAATTGTCTGATTACGAATTTTCACCTGCCAGAATCTACTTTAGTAATGCTAGTATCTGCTCTTGCAGGAAGAGAACATATCATAGCAGCCTATGAGGAAGCAGTGAAAGAAAGATATCGTTTCTTCTCTTTTGGTGATGCTATGTTTATAACAGATGATATTATGGAATAGGTTATTAACAAAAAGTGACTTTTATCATTCAGTTAAGAAAAAGTACGCAAGCGTACTTTTTCTTGTTTGAGGATATAAGTCACATTTTTTTATGTCTGAAATTATTTTTTCTAGGTGTTAATAGATGAAATAAGAATATAAGAATAAAGTCTACAAATGTAGAATGAAGAAACTACTAATATAGAATATTATATCTACAGATGTAGAATGATGTAATTTGGAGTCTAAAAGTATAGTTTTTAATAGATTACGAATTTACTTTGATGTGTGCGCTTACTGGAATTAGAAAGACAAACAATCGAATGCATTGAATTTTCTTCCGATTTCATAAAAAACCATGTTTCTTTCGGTTCCTCAAAAATCTCCAATTACTATAATGAAGCAACAATTTTGCAAAAGAGTTCTTGATATGGTGTAATATTTTTATAAAGTAACAGGTAGGTAAAATATCTACACTTGGGGAGTTAATTTGTGTAGTTTGTATACGAACTGTTGCTAGATAAGTAAATAAATGTAAATAATTATTGACATTACGTAAATAGTATTTATAATTTAATTATAATATACCATAATTTGACATTTCTTTAATAGTATATACTTATTCACTCAACCAATCTATTCAATAATCCAAAATACCTTAAATATTCAAAGTTAATAAATACTTTATATATAACAGAACTTAAATTTATAACAAATAGGACAAGTATTATATTATATGTCCTTTTAATCTTAACTTAATGAATTAATCAGGAGGTGGTACTATGAACAACATTGTAGAATGAAGCTATACATAGATAAGGAAGTAGAATAATTTGAAGAAACTATCTCTTAACCACAATTAGAATAAAGGAGGAAATGTTCATGTTACAAAGTGAGTTAATTAAATCAAAAGTTTTATTGCCATGCTTTATAATATTTACTATGTTAATTTCTATGTTTGTACCATATCATATTAGTTTAGCAGCTACTAATATAGCGTTAGGTAAAACAGCAACCGCTAGTAGCACCCAATCAGGTTCCTCTGAAGGTAATGCAATCGATGGTAATACATCAACAAGATGGTGTGCAGCTAATGGTAATTTAAATCATTGGTGGCAAGTAGATCTTGGTAGTTCACAAAGTATTTCAGGAACAGAAGTTATGTGGGAGTTTAGTGGTCGTGTTTACGGTTATAAAATTGGAACTTCCACAGATAACAATACCTGGACTTTAAGAGCAGACAAGACAAATAACACCAGTACTGCACAGACTCAAAGTGATAGCTTTAGTGCTACAGCTAGATATGTAAGAATAACTGTTACAAGTTTACCAGCTAGCACATGGGCAAGCTTTTTTGAATTTAGAGTGTTTGATAATAGTAGTGGTGGTGGTTCTACAACACAACCAGCACTAACGAATCGTCAAATTGAAACTCTTGATAGAGGAGTAGTAGCTGTTAAAGTAACCAATGGAGTATTTGTAAGCTGGAGAGCTCTTGGAACAGAGGCACTTACGGTTGGTTATAATTTATATCGTGGTACTACCAAATTAAATTCTACACCACTAACTACGAAGACCAACTATACTGATACAGCTGGTACTGCTAGCTCCACCTATCAAGTAGCAGCAGTTGTAAATGGGGTAGAACAAGCAAAAAGCCCTGCAGTAAGCGTTCTAAGTAATAATTATCAGCAATTTCCTCTTGATGTACCTTCTGGAGGAACCACACCTGATAATGTTAGCTATACCTATAGTGCCAATGATTGTAGTGTTGGTGACCTTAATGGTGATGGCCAATACGAAATTATAGTGAAATGGGATCCATCTAATTCTAAAGATAATTCTCAAAGTGGCTATACAGGTAATGTATATATTGATGCCTATACACTAACCGGTACAAAATTATGGAGAATTGATCTAGGTAAGAATATTCGTGCTGGTGCTCATTATACTCAATTTATGGTATATGATTTAGATGGAGATGGTAAGGCAGAAATTGCTATGAGGACAGCAGATGGTACAAAAGATGGACTTGGTAATATAATTGGAAGCTCTACTGCAGATTATCGCAATGCGAGTGGTTATGTATTAAGTGGCCCAGAATATTTATCCGTATTTAATGGACAAACTGGTGCTGCGATGGTTACTACTACATTTGAACCTGCAAGAGGTAATGTTACTGATTGGGGCGATAATTACGGTAACAGAGTAGATAGATTCCTTGCATGTATCGCTTATCTTGATGGACAAAGACCAAGCCTTGTAATGTGTCGTGGATATTATGAAAAAACCATGTTAGTAGCATACGATTATCGTAATGGTTCACTAACTAAGAGATGGACATTTAATTCATCCAATGGATATACAGCTTATCAAGGACAGGGTAATCACAATATAAGTGTAGCAGATGTAGATGGAGATGGCAAAGATGAAATAATCTATGGTTCATGTGCAATCGATGATAATGGATCAGGATTATGGACTTCTGGTCTAGGTCATGGTGATGCCCTACATGTATCTGACTTTAATCCAGATCGACCAGGATTTGAAGTATGGGGAATTCACGAAGGAACAGGTACTCCTGGTTCTGCATTATTGGATGCAAGAACAGGAGCAGTTATCTGGAAGACTGCCAATGCAGATGTTGGAAGAGGTGTAGCAGCAAATATAACATCTGCTTATCGTGGTGCTGAGATGTGGGGAGGAACTAGTGATTTACGAACTCCTACCAATATCAGTGCAGGTAACTTACCTTCATCCGCTAACTTTGTAGTATGGTGGGATGGAGATCTGCAACGTGAACTTCTTGATGATATTAATATAACAAAATATGGCGGTGGAACCTTACTTACAGCAAGTGGCTGTGCATCAAATAATGGAACCAAGGCAACTCCTAACCTTTCTGTTGATATATTTGGTGATTGGAGAGAAGAAGTTATATGGAGAACGACCGATAGCAAATATTTAAGAATCTATACTACCACAACACCAACAGAGTATAGATTTTATACATTCATGCATGATCCAGTATATCGACTTGGTATTGCGTGGCAAAATGTAGCTTATAATCAACCTCCTCATACTAGTTTTTATCTTGGTGATTAAGTTTAGATAAACAATTAACGAAGCTATATTGTGTAAGAAATAATAAATTATTATAATTGAAATAAGCCCTTCATACGACACAAGAATGTGATATGATCCTCCATAAGTT